>CAZLGI010000001.1:0-6633 GCA_964558995.1 uncultured Carnobacteriaceae bacterium
CAAACAGTCATTGATGAGTACACTGCAGCGTACGCAGAAGTAAACTAATAAACACAAATGATTCTAAGTAAGATGAGAAACCACGAACTTCAGAAATGAAGTTCGATGGTTTCTTTTCTTTTTTAAGTAAGCTATTGACAAGGGGTGCACCCTTGAAAGTATCCATACGAATCATCGCCTAGTAGATATCCCACCTCACTTCACGAATAATGCTTAGATGGTCTGCGAGTACCTTGTGCTTATTCTATCCAGTGATTCGGGGTAAATGCCTTTCTTACGCTCTACTTTTTTATTCGAAAAATACTTTTAATATAGTTTTCTTGTTCTCACGGGCTCTTTCGGCTATAAT
The DNA here is from genome assembly GCA_964558995.1 of uncultured Carnobacteriaceae bacterium. Classification (GTDB taxonomy): domain Bacteria; phylum Bacillota; class Bacilli; order Lactobacillales; family Aerococcaceae; genus Jeotgalibaca. The sequence goes on from CAZLGI010000001.1 coordinate 350, forward strand.
AGCTAAGTCTACTTTATGTACGAACGAGGAAGTTAACCAAGAAATATTAGAAGTTTGGAAAGGACACATAATGAATCAAAAATTAGAAGAGAAAGTAAAGAAAAGAAAAACATTTGCGATTATTTCCCACCCGGACGCGGGGAAAACAACCATCACTGAGCAATTATTGTTATTTGGTGGAGCAATTCGTCAAGCCGGTACTGTAAAAGGGAAAAAGAGTGGTCAGTTTGCGAAATCTGACTGGATGGATATCGAGAAGAAACGTGGAATTTCTGTAACGAGTTCCGTTATGCAAGTTAATTACGGTGGTAGTCAAATTAACATCGTGGATACACCAGGACACGAGGACTTCTCAGAAGATACCTACCGAACACTGATGGCGGTTGATAGTGCTGTAATGGTGATTGATAGTGGTAAAGGGATTGAGCCGCAAACAAAAAAATTATTTAAAGTTTGTCGTATGAGAGGAATTCCGATTTTTACTTTTATCAACAAACTTGACCGTGATGGCCGCGAACCAATGGATTTGGTTGCTGAATTGGAAGAAGTTCTTGAAATTGATGCTTATCCAATGAACTGGCCGATGGGTATGGGAAAAACATTTGCGGGTGTTTATGATCTGTATAACAACCGTGTTGAATTGACCCATCCAGAACAAAATGGCGGCAACGACTTTTTACCATTGGATGAAGATGGAGAAATTGAAGGCGACTTTGATATCAAATCATCTAGTATTTACACACAAGCATTAGAAGATGCGATGTTGTTAAAAGAGGCTGGAAATCCTTTCTCAGAAGAAGCGATTGCGGCTGGTGAGTTAACCCCAGTATTCTTTGGCTCTGCTTTGACAGGTTTCGGTGTTCACACATTCTTAGACGCATTTATTGATTTTGCTCCAAGCCCAAGTGCGCATCAAACGGAAGATGGCGAAGATGTGCCACCTGGGAAAGAAGAATTGTCTGGTTTTATTTTCAAAATTCAAGCGAACATGAACCCAGCACATAGAGACCGGATTGCGTTTATGCGAATTTGTTCAGGAGAATTTATCCCTGGCATGGATGTAACAGTTAATCGAACCAATAAAAAGCTGAAACTCGCACATACCACACAGTTTATGGCTGATTCACGTGCAACTGTTCAAACAGCGGTAGCCGGCGATATCATTGGACTTTATGATACAGGGAACTTACAAATTGGTGATTCGATTTATGAAGGTCGAGACGCAGTCCGTTTTGAGGATCTACCACAATTTACACCAGAACTATTTATGAAAGTCACACCGAAAAACGTAATGAAGCAAAAATCATTCCACAAAGGGATGAAACAGCTTGTTCAAGAAGGTGCGATTCAACTTTATAAAACTTATCATACTGAAGATTTCATTTTAGGAGCAGTAGGGACACTTCAATTCGAAGTTTTCCAATACCGCTTGAAAAATGAATACAATGCTGAAGTTGATATGACACCAATGGGCTCAAAAATTGCACGTTGGATTGACGAAGAAGATTTAGATGTTAATATGTCATCAAGTAGAAACTTGTTATGTAAAGACCGTTTTGATAATCCGGTATTTTTATTCGAGAACCAATTTGCTATGCGTTGGTTTGAAGACAAGTATCCAGATGTAACGTTAACATCTCTACTATAAAATCAAGAAAACATCTCCTCACCACGAAAAATGGTAAGGAGATGTTTTTTTATTTGGGTCTGACTAACTATTCAAATATGATAACTCCACAAAATTGTGACCTGGCATTACTTCAACGTCATCTAAACTTTTTCGCATGACTTTTTTCAGAACGTAATCAATTTCATTTTGTTTAATTTTTCGATTGCGGTTTAACAGAATAACGTCTTCGTGTGCTGGGGCGGCCGTGTAAATGACAGTGGTATCCTCTAGGGAATAGACTTGGACGAGGTGGGCATCGGTATTGGATAGTTGTTCGCGAACGAGATCGGAGTGACTCTCTGTGACGTCGATAAGTTTCATAATTTTCCCCCTGATGTTGTTGTTACATAAATTATACCTTGAAAGTCGTGAAAAACCAAAAAAGAAGCAACCGCATAAAGCAGCTGCTTCTTCCAAAGTAAAACGATTATTATGCTTCAGTTTCGATAACTTCAACGTCATCTTCTATTGTGATTTCATTGTCATCGTTCAAGACAAAGGAAATATTTGTTACTTTCGGATTGTCTAAGTAATAATCTGCCACTCGATCTTCGATATGCTCTTGAATGATACGGCGTAATGGTCGAGCACCCATTGCTGGGTTGTAGCCAATATCAATCAATTTATCTTTGACGTCATCGCTAATTGAAATTGTAATGTCTTTTTCTGTCAAAATGTCACTTACTTCAACAAGCATCAAGTCTAAGATACTTGATAAGTGTTCTTTTGATAAGGAGTTGAACTCAACAATCGCATCGAAGCGGTTAATGAACTCTGGTTTGAAGTAATCGCTAATTCGATCAATAATCGAGTTAGTTGTTCCTGCTAAAGTTGCACCGAAGCCGACATTTGCTTCTTGTGAGCCAGTTCCTGCGTTACTTGTCATAATGATAATTGTGTCCTTAAAGCTAACTAAACGACCTTGTGAATCGGTTAGACGACCATCCTCTAGAATTTGTAGGAAAAGGTGCATCACGTCTGGATGGGCTTTTTCAACTTCATCTAACAAGACAATGCTGTAAGGTGTTCTTCTAACACGTTCAGTCAATTGACCAGCCTCATCGTAGCCGACATAGCCAGGAGGGGAACCAATCAATTTAGATACGGCATGCTTTTCCATGTATTCACTCATATCAAAACGAATAATCGCATCTTCAGTTCCAAACATTTCTGTTGCAAGTTGTTTAGCTAATTCTGTTTTACCGACACCAGTTGGACCGACAAACAAGAAGGAACCGATTGGACGGTTTTTACGACTAAAGCCAACACGGTTACGACGAATCGCTTTTGCGACTTTATCGACGGCTTCGTCTTGACCAATAACGTGTGCTTTCAAGTCTTTATCAAGAGACTGCAATTGTTCTTGTTCTTTTTCCATCAATTCACCGACTGGGATATTTGTTTTGATTTCGACAATATCTTGAATGTCTTTTACTGAAACAGTGATATCTTGGCCAGTTGCTTGTGGGTTTTCTTTAATGTTCTCTAGATTTTTAATTTGATCACGGTAGTAAGCCGCCTTTTCATAATCTTCAGCGTGAAGGGCAGCTTGTTTTTCTTTTTCAGAATTTTCTAAGCGCTCGTCAATTTCTTTTGGATCAACGACTTTTAGAACTAGGTTTTTCTTAGAACCTGATTCGTCTAGTAAATCAATCGCTTTGTCTGGTAAGAAACGATCTTGGATGTAACGGTGTGATAAATTAACCGCTGCTTCGAGTGCTTCATCAGAGTATTTAACTTGGTGATAGTCTTCGTATTTTTCGCGTAAACCTTGTAAAATAATCAGTGTTTGCTCTGGCGTTGGCTCATTGACACGAACAGGTTGGAAACGACGCTCTAGAGCATTGTCTTTTTCAATTTTACGGTACTCGTTTAATGTTGTCGCACCAATTAATTGTAGTTCACCTCGGGCTAGGGCAGGTTTCAAAATGTTTCCGGCATCCATACTGCCTTCAGCACTACCAGCACCTACGATTTCGTGAATCTCATCGATGAACAAAATAATATCTTTGTTCTCACGTACTTCGACAATTAATTGTTGCATACGTTCTTCGAATTGGCCTCTAATACCAGTACCTTGGACAAGTGATGCAACGTCTAGGCGGATGACTTCTTTGTCTAATAGTTTTTGAGGAACGTTGCCATCGACAATGCTCTGTGCTAAACCTTCAACTACCGCTGTTTTACCAACCCCAGCTTCACCAGTTAGAACCGGGTTATTTTTCGTACGACGATTTAGAATTTCAACGACACGTGTAATTTCACTGTCACGTCCGATTACAGGGTCAAGCACACCTTGACGGGCTAATTCAGTTAAGTTAATACCGTATTCGTCGAGGAGGCCGTTACCTTTATTGCCGCCGCCTTGTTGGGCTTGATTTTGTTGGCGCTGTTGACGTTCTGGGCCTTCTTGATTTGACATTTGTTTGAAGAATTGTTCCAGATCATCCATACCGAAACCACTATTCTCAGGAGGCATGCCAAAGAATCCTCTGCTTCTATTTTGATTTTGAGCTTTTTTCCATTGTTGGTAACAATTTTGGCAAAGGTCAATTTTTTGCGTTTGACCATTCAAGCTAGCGTATAAATGAATTGATGCTTCATTCGTTCCACAATTAATACATTTCATGGGCTAACATCCTTTCTTGAATCTTTTTATTTATTAAGGGTAGTGTTTCAAAGCCAATCTTGATGAAATTGATTGACTTTCTGAATACTATTATACACTGACCTATTTTGACTTTCAAGTTTTTTGTCTCGATTATTTGCCTTTTAACAGGGCAATTCACAATGAATTTTAATTAACATTGAAAACAGTTGTCCTAATCAATAAAAAGTGGTAATCTAAAGCTATGTAAGGGTTATATTTTTGATGTTTTAGACTATCTTTTTGTTATCTTTTTTAATATAATGTTATTAGCAACAAGATTAATGATATTCTAAAGTATCGAGATATACTATTGAATAAATTCATAATAAAGGGGACCGTCGTAATGGAGAAAAAAGATTTTCATATCATTGCTGAAACAGGTATTCATGCAAGACCAGCAACGCTACTTGTACAAACTGCAAGCAAATTTAACTCAGATATCAACCTTGAGTATAAAGGTAAGTCTGTAAACCTTAAATCAATCATGGGTGTGATGTCTTTAGGCGTTGGACAAGGCGCTGACGTTGCAATCAGTGTTGATGGACCAGACGAAAAAGAAGCAATGGAAGGCATTGTAGAAACACTTAAAAAAGAGGGTCTAGCAGAATGACAAAAGACCGTTTAATAGGGATTGGTGCTAGTGATGGCATTGCAATCGGGAAAGCTTACCTATTGACGGAACCGGATTTGACCTTCGAAAAGAAAAAGATTAACGATCCAGAGAGCGAGCTTACTCGCTTTCTGGTTTCTTTTAAAGAAGCAGAAGTAGAGATTCAAGCAATCCGGGATCACGTCGCTACAACGGTAGGCGAAGAGGAAGCTCAAGTTTTTGATGCTCATATGATGGTTCTTGCCGATCCAGAATTGATTAACATGATTCAAGACAACATAAAAGAAAACAAAGTAAATGCTGAGCATGCTGTAACCGAAGTGACGCAATCATTTATCCAAATGTTCGAAGCCATGGAAGATAACCCTTATATGCAAGAACGTGCAGTGGATATTCGCGATGTGTCAGACCGAGTAATGGGACATTTATTAGGTGTTAAAATACCTAATCCAGCAACAATTAAAGAGGAAGTGGTGATTGTAGCACGGGACTTAACTCCAAGTGATACAGCACAACTAAATCGAAATTATGTTAAAGGTTTTGTTACTGATATTGGTGGTCGAACATCTCACTCTGCTATCATGGCTCGTTCTTTGGAAATTCCGGCAGTTGTTGGAACAGGAACAATCACAGAGTTGGTCAGAGAAGGCGACATCGTAATCATTGACGGCATTGACGGCAATGTTATTGTTAATCCAGATGACGCAACGATTGCGCAATATGAAGAAAAACAAGCTTCATTTGAAACGCTAAAGTTGGAATGGGATAAATTAAAGAATGAAAAAAGTTTGACGAAGGACGGAAAGCAAATTGAAATCGCAGCAAATATCGGAACACCCAAAGATTTAGAGGGTGTTATCGAAAATGGCGCGGAAGGAATTGGACTTTACCGAACTGAGTTTTTATATATGGATTCAGAAGATTTCCCAACTGAAGAAGAGCAATTTACAGCCTACAAAAAAGTGTTGGAAGAAATGAATGGACAAGCAGTTGTTGTCCGTACAATGGATATTGGTGGAGACAAAGAACTGCCTTATCTAGACCTTCCAGAAGAAATGAACCCATTTTTGGGCTATCGTGCGATTCGAATTTGTTTAGCAGAACCAGAAATGTTCCGTACACAGCTACGAGCATTGTTGCGTGCATCTGTTTACGGCAAACTTCGTATTATGTTCCCAATGATTGCAACTTTAAATGAATTCAGAGAAGCGAAGCAAATTCTTGAAGAAGAAAAAGCTAAGTTAACTGAAGAGGGAATCGAATATTCAGATGCTATACAAGTTGGTATCATGATTGAAGTTCCTTCAGCTGCAATTTTGGCACATCAATTTGCTAAGGAAGTTGACTTCTTTAGT
>CAZLGI010000001.1:6643-12379 GCA_964558995.1 uncultured Carnobacteriaceae bacterium
CAATACACAATGGCTGCTGACCGTATGAACCAGCAAGTATCTTATCTGTATCAACCATACAACCCAGCAATTCTAACATTGCTAAAACATATTATCGATTCTGCGCATGCAGAAGGTAAGTGGGTTGGTATGTGTGGTGAGATGGCTGGAGATCAAATGGCTGTTCCTTTGTTAATTGGTTTAGGTTTGGATGAGTTCTCAATGAGTGCTTCGAGTGTTCTAAAAACTCGCAGTCTAGTTGCAAAATTAGATTCCAAAGAGATGGAAGCTCTAGCTGAAAAAACGATTCAAACATGTACGACTGTAGAGGAAGTTGTTGCTCTTGTAGAAGAGACAATGAGTAAGTTAACTTAATTTAATGAACAATTGATTGGCGCATGGATTTATTTCCATGTGTCTTTTTTTTGTATCGCTCTCACCTCGGTCTGCGTGACTACGTGCAACCGTGTAACCCTTAAAGGAGAGAAGCATTGTGCCGGCTGACCCTTGTTTATCTGAAATATTTATTGGGTTATAGGTGCATACTTCATAATTAAGTGAAATAACTCTGATCTGTCGACATCTCAATACAGGGATGGGACAAACTCTTCTAAAAAGTAGAATGAAAGTTCCCTCGCCCCAACAGTGAAGCAACCAACCAGATCGCAAGGACGAATGGTTACTAAAACCAAAACCCTACCGACCTCAAAACCGCTAACGCTCTTTTTTTAGCAACAAATGATATAATTAACCTATTAAAATAATGTAGGGGGAAAATTGATGACGAAACAAATTGGATTTATTGGGACGGGTGTTATGGGTGCGTCGATGGTGCGCCATTTACTTAAAGCTGGTTACAATGTAAATGTGTATAACCGCACGAAAAGTAAAGCTAATGCTCTAGTTGAAGAAGGGGCAGTTTGGCAAGGTACACCTGCGGGAGTTGCGAGAAATAGTGACGTCGTGATTTCAATCGTTGGTTACCCAGAAGATGTTGAAGCAATTTATTTTGGCGATGACGGGATTATTGAAGCAGCAAAAGAGGGCGACGTATTAATTGATATGACAACGAGTACGCCGAGTTTGGCAATTAAAATCCATGAAGCTGCAAAAGAAAAGGGTGTCAGTACGCTCGATGTTCCAGTTTCTGGTGGTGACAAAGGAGCCAAAAATGGCACACTTTCAGCGATGGTTGGTGGCGATGAAGATGTTTTAAACAAAGTAAATGATGTTCTAAATACTTTTTCTTCTAAAGTTATTCTTCAAGGTCCAGCAGGTAGCGGGCAACATACAAAAATGGCGAATCAAATTATGATTGCTGGAACGATGACTGGCATGATGGAATTGATGGCTTATGCGAAGGCTGCAGGCTTGAAATTAGACCAAGTGATTGATCAAGTTGGTTCGGGTGCGGCAGGAAACTGGTCATTAACGAATTATGCACCGCGAATCTTAAAAGAAGACTATTCAGCAGGCTTTTTTGTAAAGCATTTTATCAAAGATTTGAAGATTGCCTTGGACGAAGCTGAAAAAATGGAAATTAATTTGCCAGGAACGACACTTGCCAAAGATCTTTATGAGAAGTTAGCAGATTCGGGTAATGGCAATGATGGGACGCAAGCCTTGATCAAATTATGGTGGGAAAATTAAATAATTTGGACCTCGAAAATAAAGTTTTTCTGACATTTCAAACATTAATGGGTGCGATGAAAAAGAAATAATGCTAAAATAGACAAGAGGTCAGTTTGAAAGGGGAATAAATATGAAACCTTCACAATTAGTAGCAATCGTTCGACGACTTGAAGTGATGATGGAAGACGACGGGGAAATTGAAGTACGCCGTTTTGAAAAAGAGGGCAAAGAGCGTTGCGTCGTTAAATATGATAAAGATAACAAAATGTTTGAACTTGAAGAACATGCGACAAACCAAACGTATCAGTTCGATGATTTGGACTTAGTTGCAATTGAAATTTACGAGTTATTGCAAGATTAACGTGAAAGAGCAGGGAATTTGCTTCCCGCTCTTTTTTATTTGCTCATTTTTCAGTATACTGATTAGAAATAGGAAAATCGGAGGATGACAAATTGGAGATTAAAATCGGTTTACTGGGATTTGGTACTGTAGGCGTGGGCGTTTATGACATGCTGTCTAAGAACAGAGAAAAAGTTACGCAAATGACCCAAACAACATTAACCATTGAAAAGATATTAGTTAGAAATATTGATAAATATGAACAAGCACTTGCTGAAGGCATGCCAATAACCGATCAAATCGATCGCATCATCCAAGATGACAGCATCCAGATTGTTGTAGAAGTTATGGGAAGTGTCAATATTGCTAAGGATTATATTAGCCAAGCACTGAAGGCGGGGAAGAACGTTGTCACAGCGAATAAAGATTTGCTGGCACTTCATGGTGAAGAGTTGAATCAATTGGCTAAAGAAAATGGCAAGGATTTACTGTTCGAAGCGAGTGTTGCAGGTGGGATTCCAATTATTCGAACGTTGATGAATCATTACATCGGAGATAGAATCGAAGAAGTTTCAGGAATCGTTAATGGAACAACCAACTTCATGCTGACGCAAATGCAAGAAGAGAACAAAACTTATGCTGAGGCTTTGAAACTTGCCCAAGAACTTGGTTACGCTGAGAGTGATCCAACAGGGGATGTAGCTGGTTTGGATGCAGCAAGAAAAATGGTTATTTTGACGAAGCTTGCATTTGGCTATCGAGCGGAATTAGAAGAACTTGAAATCACAGGTATTACGGACATTGAATTAACCGACTTTTCTGCGGCAAAAGAAAAGGGCTATACGCTTAAATTAATGAGCCAAGCAAAAGCAGAAAATGACCAGATTTTTATTGAAGTCGCACCAATGTTAGTGCCGCTAGATCATCAGCTAGCAGGTGTTCGAAATGCGAATAATGCTGTGGTTATAACAGGTGAAGCAAGTGGCGAGAATATTTATTTTGGTCCAGGAGCAGGTCGCCTGCCAACTGCGAATAGTGTGGTTTCAGATATTACTCAAATCGCAAAAAATATTCATGCAGATGAAACAGGTCAAATAAGTCTGTATACTTCAACAAACTACTCAAAGTGGACACAAGAGGCAGCGCCTCAAGATGCATTGTTACGCTTAAAAGGAACAGAAAAAGCAGTAACGAACTTTATCGGCAAAGGAAACGAAAACGGCTTGAAGCTGACTTCAGTAAGTTCTCACGAGGACAAGCATTACCTTTTTGTCACTGACGCTTTGCTATCGGAAATAAAAGGCAATGTAGACGTTGAGATTGAAGCCGTTTATCATACAATTTAAGAGAGGGGTGAAGACATGACAATCATTAAGGTACCCGCAACAACTGCTAATTTGGGGCCGGGTTTTGATTCGATTGGGATGGCATTATCAATGTATTTAGAATTAGAAATTTTAGAAACAGCTGACAGTTGGTATATTGAACATAATTTAGGCAGCGATATTCCGCATGATGAGACGAATTTAGTGATTCAAACGGCTCTATCAATTAAAGGAGACCTACCACCTCAGCGGATGAAAATGACTTCAGAAATTCCTTCAACTCGTGGCTTGGGGAGTAGTTCTGCCGCCATCGTAGCTGGAATTGAACTGGCCGTACATCTTGGCGACTTGACTTTAACCGATGACGAAAAGATTCAAATTGCCGCCAAAGCTGAAGGACATCCAGATAACATCATGCCAGCAATTGTTGGTGACTGTACAGTTGGAACCATGCTAGATGGACAAGTGCACTGGACTCAAATTGAGTTTCCAGAGACATCCGTTATCGTTACGGTTCCAAATCGGAAGTTATTAACATCTGATAGCCGTTCGGTTTTACCAGAATCGCTAACTTTAGGAACGGCTGTTGAAGGTAGTAGTGTTGGAAATATGCTCGTTGCTGCTATTTTCAAAGGAGACCTCCTTCTAATAGGCTATTTAATGGAGCAAGACGTCTTCCACGAGCCTTATCGCGCCTCTTTGATACCAGAGTTAAGCCAAGTCAGAAAGATGGCACAAGAGGAAGATGCGTACGGCACTTATTTAAGTGGCGCAGGAACGACGATTGTGACTTTGACGAGCAAAGAAAAAGAAGCCGCTTTGTTAGAGCGTCTTCAAACGACCTTAACCGATTGTGATGTTTTCACGACTACTATTGATCGTAAAGGGTCAGAAATCATTTCCTAATACCCATCCCTTGGTATTTTGGGGAGAAGCCGTTATACTATAGAATAGAAAACACTACGTTTACAAGGAGAGCACATGCTGGAGAAATTTAAGCCAACGTGGATGGTTGAGAGTATTTATCAAGTATCCGCAGAACAATTACGAAAACATAATATTAAGGCTGTTTTTGCCGATTTAGATAACACCTTAGTTGCCTGGAATAATCCAGGAGGAACCGCTGAGTTACTTGCTTGGATTGAGGAAATGAAAGAAAATGATTTCCCTGTCACAATTATTTCGAATAACAGTGGTGACCGTGTGGAAAAAGTCGCGAAAATATTAGATTTGAATTATATTCCACGCGCATTTAAACCCTCGCGTCGAGCGTTTAGAAGAGCAGAAAAAGAAACAGGTATTCCGCTGTCAGATTGTGTTATGATAGGGGATCAATTAATTACGGATATTTTTGGTGCCAATCGAGCGGGCTTGAGAAATATTTTAGTGGTACCTATTTTAGATTCTGACGCATGGAACACAAAATTCAATCGATTTTTAGAACGTTTTATTATGAAAAAACTCATGGAAAAAGATCCAAATATGAGATGGAGGAAAAGACTTGACTAGTAAAGAAGTCCTTGAAACAGAAGATATTTATTGCATTGGCTGTGGTGCGAAGATTCAAACAGAAGACGCAGAAATAAAAGGTTATACCCCTGCAAGTGCATTAAAAAAAGGCTTGGAATCTGGCGAATTATACTGTCAACGCTGCTTCCGATTACGTCATTACAACCAATTGGAAAAAGTTTCAACGAACGATGACGAGTTTTTAGCGATGTTAACAAGTATCAGTGAAGAAGATGCTTTAGTTGTAAATGTTGTTGATATTTTTGATGTTTACGGTAGTATGATTCCCGGTTTACACCGATTTGTAGGCTCAAACCCAGTTATTATGGTCGGAAATAAAGTAGATGTTCTGCCAAAATCCGTGAAGCATAGTCGAATTAAGCATTGGATGATGCAACAAGCTCATGCTGCTGGTCTAAGACCAATGGATGCGATTTTAGTGAGTGGTCATAAAGGCACTTACATCGAAGAGTTGCTGAAAATGATTGAAGAATACCGTAAAGGGAAAGATGTTTACGTTGTTGGTGTGACAAACGTTGGAAAGTCTACGATTATGAACCAAATTATTAAAGTTGCAACAGGGGACAAAGAAGACGTTATTACGACGTCACGTTTCCCAGGGACAACCTTGGATCAAATTCGTATCCCACTTGATGACGGTTCGTCATTAATTGATACACCTGGAATTATTCATCACTATCAAATGGCACACGTGTTATCAGCCAAAGATTTAAGCTTAGTGTCACCACAAAAAGAGTTGAAACCTTTAACTTTCCAGTTAAATCCAGGTCAAACACTATTTATGGGAGCAGTTGCTCGCTTTGATTTCATTACTGGAGACCGCTCGTCCTTTACGTGCTACTTCGCAAATGATTTGAAAATTCACCGCACAAAATTGGAAAAAGCAGATGAGTTTTATGCGAAACACAAAGGTGTGCTAATTTCACCTCC
>CAZLGI010000001.1:12389-32396 GCA_964558995.1 uncultured Carnobacteriaceae bacterium
TGAAATTGATACATTTCCAAGATTAGTTAGAAAAGAATTTAATGTAAAAGAACCAGCAGATATCGTATTTTCTGGCTTAGGCTGGATTGCTGTTCAAAAACCAGCGAAAATAGCTGCTTGGGTACCTGAAGGAATCGATTGTGTGATTCGTCAACAAATTATATAGAAAATGAGGCTTATTTATGAACTTAAGAGGTAAACAAAAACAATATTTAAAAAAAGAGGCACATCATATGCAACCAATCTTCCAAATCGGAAAAGCAGGTTTGACAGATGAGATTGTTCATCAAATTGATGCAGCCTTAGAAAAAAGAGAATTAATAAAAATTAACTTGTTACAAAACACGGACGAAGAAGCTGCAGGTGTGGCAGAAGTTGTCGCTGAAAAATTAGATGCGATTATTGTCCAAAAAATTGGTAAAACAATTATTTTCTTCCGTGAATCTTCAAAAGAGAAAAACCAAAAGTACTCACAGGAAGTAAAAAGAATTTAAGCATGTGAAAGGTGGAAAAGCAGGGATGATCAAACTGTTGGATGTGGTAAAGCAAACGAACTTTTTTATCATAGAGGAAGCTGAGACGCTTCATGATGATTCTAATCGAAAAAGAGTTGGTATTTTAGGAGGCACATTTAGCCCACCACACATCGGACACTTGATAATCGCTCAGCAAGCGGGCGTACAATTAGGTTTAGATAAGGTTTTGTTCATGCCAAGCGCAGAGCCACCACATGTGGATAAAAAACCATTTATTGCTGGGAAACACCGAGAAGAAATGGTCAGAAGAGCGATTAGTGATAATGAGTTATTTGATATAGAAACGATTGAGCTTGAAAAAGGCGGGAAAAATTATACAGTCGATACAATGAAAGCTCTGTGTGAACAGAATCCCGATACTGATTATTATTTTATCATTGGGGCTGACATGGTAAATTATTTGCCAAAATGGCATCAAATTGAAGAGTTAGTAGAATTGGTTCAGTTTGTCGGCGTCAGTCGGCCTGGCTATCCAAATGAAAGCGAGTATCCGATTATTTGGGTCGACTCGCCTGAAGTGGCAGTTAGTTCGACAAAGATTCGTAAAATGGTAAAAAACGGCCAATCCTTAACGTATATTCTTCCAGAAGCTGTCGTAGCCTACATTGAGGAAGAAGGACTCTATCTTGAGTGAGAAAAACAAATTAATTTATACCGAAAAATATACAACTTGGAACCGTGATGAGATCCTTTCAGAAGTGAAGGACAAACTCACACGTTATCGCTATGAACACGTTTTGCGTGTTGAAACATGTGCGATTGCTCTTGCCGAGGAATACGGGGCAGATGTCGAATTATGTAGCTTAGCGGCGATTTTACACGATTATGCTAAAGACATTAAACGGAAAAAAATTGAAAAACTAATCGAAAAAGGCTTCTTAAACGAAGTCTTATTACCTTATGGCAGCCAAATTTGGCATGGACCAGCTGGCGCTCATTATGCCAAACATAAATTTGGCGTGACTCACGAGGACGTTTTGAATGCAATTAGCCAACATACCATTGGTGGGCAAGAGATGTCATTAGTGAGTAAAATTTTGTTTGTGGCTGATTATATTGAGAGTGGTCGTGCCTTTAAGGGTGTCGAGGAAGCAAGACGCTTGGCTAAGAAAGATTTAGATCGGGCAGTTTATTACAAAATTAAGCAAACGCTCATTCAGCTAGTGAAAGCAAATCGGTTAATTTATCCAGAAACATTAGCCGTCTACAATGCGTGGGTAAAAAAGGGAGAAGATGAGTAAGTTGACGAATGTAACGAGTGAAGCATTATTAGAAATGGTTGTTAAAGCAGCCGATGATAAATTAGCTGAAAATATTATGGTATTGGACGTAAGAGGTTTGACATCTTTAGGCGACTATTTTGTGATTATGAATGGTCGTAACGAACGTCAAATGGGTGCGATTCTTGATGGCGTTGCAGACACAGTTCAAAAGAATAATATCGAAATCAAAAATCAAGAAGGTAAAGATTCAGGAAATTGGATGCTGTTAGATTTAACAGACATTGTTGTTCATATTTTCAGTTCTGAAGATCGCCACTACTATAACTTAGAAAAGTTATGGAGTGACGCACCACTTGTTGATATCAGTGGGATGGTTAGTGAATAATGAGTTACCACATATTTTCAAGTTTTTACGATAAAATAATGGACCAATCTGTTTATCAAGATTGGCTTTCTTTTGTTAATCGTTATCAAAAAGAACGCGAATCCTTAAAAATCATGGAATTGGCTTGTGGAACAGGAAAAGTCGCTGTTCAATTAGCTCATGACGGTCATAAGGTCACAGGAGTTGACTTGTCAGATGACATGTTGGCTATTGCCTATGATTTAATGCAGGAAGAAGAGGTTCATTTGCAGTTAGTTCAAGCGGATATGCGTGAGCTGGATGAGATTGATAGCTTTGATATGGTGACGTGCTTTTCAGATTCCTTATGTTATTTGTTTGAAGAGGAGGAATTGGAACAGGTTTTTCAAGGCGTCTACCAAAATCTAGCAGAAGGCGGCACATTTTTATTTGATGTGCATTCGCTTTATCAAATGAATGATGTTTTTCCAGGCTATCAATACATTTACCAAGATGAGGATGAAGTTTTTCTTTGGGAAAGCTTTAGTTTAGAAGAAGAGAATGCAGTTGAGCATATGCTGACATTCTTTGTTGCTAATGAGGACGGTCGTTTTGAACGTCTCCAAGAAGTTCACGAAGAGCGTTCCTTCCCGATTGAGGTTTATCAAACACTTTTAGAAAAGGTTGGCTTCAAAGATGTTCAAGTAATGGCTGATTTTGGTCGAGCATCAATTGATGAGACGACAACACGCTGGTTTTTTTCAGCTGAAAAATAGACGAGAGGTGAAGACGTATGAAAAGTTGTGGCGTTATTGCGGAATATAATCCCTTTCATAACGGACATCGTTATCAACTCGAAAAAGCAAAAAAACAAACTGGCAGTGATGTTATGCTTGTTGTCATGAGCGGGAATTTTACTCAAAGAGGCGAACCAGCCATTCTTGATAAATGGAAGCGAGCCGAGATGGCTTTGTTAAACGGTGCCGACTTAGTAGTTGAGCAAGATGTGTTGGGGAGTGTTCAGGCGGCTGATTTGTTCGCTAAGGCGGGCGTGAGGCTACTTCAGAGGTTAGAGTGTAACCAGCTTTCATTTGGAGCAGAAAGTGGCACAGCGACGCAATTTTTGGAGATTACGCAACAACAAATTGTCAATAAAGAGGCCATTAACGTTGCTTTCCAATTAAAGCGCAATGATGGCCGAACTTATCCGGCTCAAATGCAAGAAGCATTAACGGAAGTGCTAGGTAGCGAGCTCTCTTTTCCAATTTGGGAACCGAATAACCAACTAGGTTTAAGTTATCTGCGTGAGAATGCTCAATATGTTCGGCCGATGGAAGCAATCGTAATTAAACGGCAAGGCGCCAAACATCATGACGAATTAGACCGTGAGCAAGAGTTTGCGAGTGGGACGGCGATTCGAGGTTTGCTGGAAACAGATGATTTAGAGAGTTTGGCTAAATGGGTGCCAGAGAATGCGGTGGACTTGTTGAGGAGCGCGGCGAAGGTAAGTTGGGATGATTTGTGGCCGTTATTACGCTACCGACTTGTTTCCGATGATGTGTCTACCTTGCATAAAATTTATCAAATGGAAGAAGGCATTGAGCACCGTTTGAAAAAAAAGGTTTTGGATGCTGGTTCCTTTTCCGATTTCATTGGTTTGGTTAAAAATAAGCGCTGGACCTGGACAAGATTACAACGCTTATGCGTAATGACCTTATTGGGAATAACTAAGTCAGATGTTGCAGATTTCTTTGAAGAACCACCTCCGATCAGAGTGCTAGGTTTTACAAAGCAGGGCCAACAGTATTTAAGTCAGCTGAAGAAAAAAGGCGTTCCTTTTATTACAAACCTGACACAGTCAAATCATGTGGAAATTCAACAAATATTAAAAGCAGATGATATTTATAGACTTGCTAATAAAGAGGAAATACGTGAACAAAACTTTACACGGCAACCGATAAGGGTCTAATCGTCAAAATGTTTTATCTGCTTGTAAAGGAAAAAACATTGACAAACTATTTATTCACTAGTATAATTCAATTTGTTATTTTATGGGGTGAATGAAATGAAATGGAACGTAAGTCAGGTCCGTGAATATCGTGGTGAGCCGATGCCAATTGAGCAAACGGCGAATCGGGAAGAAGCATTAATGGAGAGAAACCAAGAACTTCTTGCAGTTTCTGATATTAAAGCAACGGGTTTTCTTATTTATGATAATCGGGCAATATTAGCCAGTTTTAACATTGACTATACAATCACTCTACCTTCGTCTCGATCTTTAGAGCCGGTAGTCGTTGCTTGTCATGTGCCGATTAATGAAACTTATGTGACCGATGAGGAAATACTTGCAAATCCCGAATATGCGGATGAAGCGATATTTTTAATCGAGAACAATGAAGTGGATTTAACGTCAGCTATTGATGATGCAATCTTGCTTAATATTCCAAGTCAAGTTTTGACTGAGGAAGAAGAGAATTCAGATGACATGCCAGAAGGTTCTGGTTGGACAGTGATTTCTCAAGAAAACTATCAGCAAAAAAGAGAAATCGAAAAAGAAGAATCCGTAGATCCGCGTCTAGCGAGTCTGAAGGCACTTCTTGAAGACGAAGAAAATGAAGAATAATTATTCAAGTGCATTGTAGATGCAGCTAATATTATAGGGAGGTGTAAGGAAATGGCAGTACCTAAAAGAAGAACTTCAAAAGCACGTAAAGCTAAAAGACGTACACACTTTAAATTAGAAGTACCAGGAATGACAGCATGTCCAAATTGTGGTGAATTCAAGAAAAGTCATCACGTTTGTGCATCATGTGGACAATACGATGGTAAAGAAGTAATATCAAAAGAAGCATAATTCTTTTGTATGACGAAGCAGCCCTGTGCTGCTTTTTTTATTGCCTTGAATTAATGAGGTGGTGGCGTGAGCCATTCACCCCAAAGTGAGAAGTGTTCCCCTCTAAAAAGGCCAGTCACTTCCGACTTCAATCTAAAGTGAGAAGTGTTCCCCTCCTAAATAGCCATTCACTTCCGAATTCCCCCCAAATAAAGATTCACAACCAAATACATTGTAACTTTTAAAATATTCCAATCTACATTCCACTAACACGACATCACAAGATCCAAAGATCAATTCTACATCACACATAAAAAGTACCAAATCTATTTTCTTCAACTATCTCGTAAGTTCTTTTAAATTTCCTGTCTGGATGTGCTAGAATATATTCGAAGATAGTGTGTGATGGGAAGTGGAAGAATGGTAGGCTTAGATGGGTTGGAAATCTTTTTATATGTGTTTCCGATATTAGAAATTATTCTTATTCATTATTTTTTTAGACCTTATCTTCGTTATGGGGATAAGATTAAATTATCAATAACAGATGTGACGTTACCGTTTTTAATGATTGGTATGCACATTATTAGTGTGAGGTTGTTGACCTATAGTTTGTTGCCGCATTTTATTTTTGTAAGTAGTGTGGTTGGCTTGTTGGTGACCTTTATTTTTGAACGGGCGAAAAATAGTTGGACAATTGGGAAAGTGTTTTCTTTCTTTACGAAAATAATCTTTTTAATAGGTTTTGTTGCTTATTATGTATTAGTCGGGATTCGTGTCTATTATCTTTTAAGAGGTTAGTAAAATTGGGAAAGTCCCCCACCAAATAGAAATGTGATTAAATCAACCCTTTTCTTGAGTAAAATCCAAGAAAAGGGTTATTTTTTTATTTTTTATGGAAAAAAGTGGTGGGAAGTGGGGGAATGTGGTAGACTATTTTATAACTGATAGTTAGGAGGATTCCCATGCTAATTGGAGAGTATAGTCACAACATGGATGCAAAAGGGCGCATTATTATGCCTGCAAAATTTCGTGATGAAATCGGACCAGTTTTTGTCTTAACAAGAGGCTTAGACGGGTGCTTATTTGGCTATCCAATGGAACAATGGGAAATCCTACAAGAAAAAATGAAACAACTGCCACTATCTAAAAAAGATGCACGTTCATTTGTGCGTTTTTTCTATTCAGCCGCGATTGAAGCAGAGGTTGATAAACAAGGCAGAATTAATATTCCACAAACATTAAAAGATTACGCAAAAATTGAAAAAGAATGTCGTATTGTCGGTGTCTCAGATCGTATTGAAATTTGGAGTAATGCGAAATGGGAAGAGTTTGCCGAAGCTGCAGAAGAGTCTTTTGAAGATATTGCAGAAAATATGATTGATTTCGGACTGTAGGGTAGGTGTATAAAATGAGTGAATTTGATCATTATAGTGTTTTATTAGAAGAATCAATCGAAGGTTTGGCTATTAAGCCAGACGGTATTTATGTTGATTGCACATTAGGTGGAGCAGGACATAGTAAAAAGATTTTAGCCGAATTAACAGAGGGCGGGCATCTTTATGCCTTTGATCAAGACCAAATCGCCATTGATAATGCCAAACGTGAATTAGCTGACTACATTGAAAAAGGCCAAGTAACTTTAATTAAAAATAATTTTCGTCACATAAAAGAAGCGTTGTTAGAAGAAGGTATCACAACGGTCGACGGTATTTTGTACGACTTAGGTGTGTCTTCTCCTCAATTGGATGAAGCTGAACGTGGCTTTAGCTATCGCTACGACGCAGAATTGGATATGAGAATGGACCAAGACCAACCACTTACGGCAAAAATAATCGTAAATGAGTGGTCTTATGGAGAGTTAGTCAAAATCTTTTTCCGTTATGGCGAAGAAAAGTTCTCGAAACAGGTTGCTCGAAGAATTGAGCGTTTGAGAGAGACTGAGACAATCGCAACGACAGGTCAATTGGTAGATATTATTAAAGACAGTATTCCAGCACCTGCAAGACGTAAGGGCGGACATCCTGCAAAAAGGATTTTCCAAGCGTTACGTATTGCAGTTAATGACGAGTTGTCAGCGATTTCTGATTCATTGGAAGATGCATTAACGTTATTAAACGTTGGCGGACGCATCAGTATTATTACGTTCCAATCGTTAGAAGACCGTATTGTAAAGGTTATGTTTAAAGAAGTCACGACAAGAGAAGATATTCCAGCCAATTTACCGATCCTTCCACAAGAGATGGAAGTGGACTACAAATTAATTAATCGCAAACCAATTTTACCGTCAAAAGACGAGTTAGATGAAAATAGACGATCCCAAAGTTCAAAACTACGTATTATTGAACGCACAAAACTATAACCTTTGAAACCAACGAAAGGAGTGTAACCGATGGCAACTCCAGAATATAGCGAAGATGCATTGGCTAGAGCGCAAGTAGAACCTTATGAAAACATACAAATTCAACCACAAATAGAACCGCAACAGCGGCCTGAGACCCCTGTTATGCCGACACCAAGGAAAAAAAGTCGTGTCATAACAAGAAAAGAGATCGTTACTTTTTCTTTGATTAGTATTTTAGCAATTATTCTTATTTTTTCTAGTTTAATCACTCAAGTAATGATTTCAAACCAACATCGTGATTTGCAAGATTTGCAAGTTAGTAACCAATTAGTCACAGCAGAAAATAGTAACTTAAATCAAGAAGTACAAGAACTTTCACGTTACAGCCGAATTATGGAGGTAGCAGAAGAACTAGGACTGAAGATGAATGAAGCCAATGTTAGGAACGTGTCAGAATGAATAAACATAACAATCCTTACAAAAATAGACGTAATATGACGCGCGTGATGTTGCTACTGACAGGCTTGATGTTTTTCCTGTTCGTCTTTCGATTTTCAACGATTATGATTACAAAAGAAGTAAACGGTGAAAATCTAGACGAACATGTCGATAATCTTTACACGAGAAGTAGCATCCTGCCAGCAAAAAGAGGAACCATTTATGATATAGGTGGTAACCCGATTGCTATGGATGCTACTTCTTATTCTATGGTCGCAGTTTTAACTAATAAATGGAGCGAAGATACTGAGACGCCAAGGCATGTTGTCGATAAAAGCAAAACGGCTAACGTCTTAGCGAAGCACATTGATATGACCGAAAGCGAAATTTTTGCAATCTTGAATCAAGAAGACGTTGATCAAGTTGAATTCGGTTCAGCGGGTTCAAGTCTTTCTTATGGAGAGAAGAATCGAATTTCTGAAGAAGGCCTACCAGGTATTATCTTCGATGAAACGCCTTCGCGCCTCTATCCAAATGGTGTGTTTGCCTCTCAATTGGTTGGCTATGCCGCAATTGATAAAGAAACTGAAGAAGCTGATAATTCACTAACCGGTATGATGGGCGTTGAAATGGCATTTAATGATCAGCTTAAAGGTGAAGCTGGAAAACTGATTAATCAAAAAGATGCACAAGGTTACGTCATACCTGGAACAGAAGAAGTAGTAGAGCAACCCATTAATGGGAAAGATATTTATTTAACCTTGGACATGCGTTTACAAACGTATTTAGAAACCTTAATGTCCGATGTTTATGAACAAGCAAATCCAGAAGAGATGTCAGCCATGTTAGTGAATCCAAAAACTGGCGCAATTATGGCAGCCACTCAACGTCCAACTTTTAATGGGACGACGATGGAGGGTATTGACGAAAAATGGCAAAACATTCTCGTTGAAGAAACCTATGAACCTGGATCAACATTCAAAATATTAACACTTGCCGCTGCGATTAATGAGGGCATCTTCCGTCCTTTTGACACCTTTTACTCAGGTGCGATTGAAGTTGAAGGCGGAACGATTCGAGATTTTAATATTATCGGTTGGGGAGAGATTTCCTATTTAGAAGGTTTTGCTCGTTCGAGTAACGTTGTCGTTGTTAAACTCATCCAAGAAATGGGTTATGACGTTTGGGAAGAGTATATGATTGCCTTTGGTATGGAGAAGAGTACCAACTCCAAACTCGCAAACGAAGCGCATGGAAACTATAACTATGATTACCCACTTGAGAAAGTTAATACATCCTTTGGTCAAGGGGTAACGGTGACACCTTTCCAATTGGTTCAAGCATTTACTGCCATCGCGAATGATGGAACAATGATGAAGTTGCAATACATTGACAAAATCGTTGATCCGATTACGAATGAAGTGACACATGTTGAACCAGAAGAAGTCGGGTCGCCAGTTACAAAAGAAACCGCAGCCCAAGTTTTAGAATATTTAACCGAAGTGGTTTATGCAGAATATGGAACAGCGTCTGCTTATAAAATTGACAATGCAACAGTAGGTGCCAAAACAGGTACGGCTGAATTAGTAAATCCGGATACAGGTATGTATTACACCGGGACGTATGATTATCTTTATTCAGTTGTTGGTTTTGCACCAATTGAAGATCCAGAGTATATTTTATATGTGACTTTGAAATTACCTAGAAATAACGATGAGAAGATTTTCGTTAACTACTTGTCTGATGTCTTTAATCCAATGATGACACGTGCAATCGCATATGCGAATCATGAGGAGGAAGGCGATTCAGCATCCATGCAAGTGGTTATTCCTAAAGTAACGGATATGCCGAAAACGGAAGCGATGGATATTCTAGCTGAACAAACCTTTGAATCTGTCAGTGTGATTGGGACGGGAAGTCGAGTGGTTCAACAATTCCCTTATGAAGGTACGCAAACCTTAAATAACCAAAAAATTATCTTAATGACAGAAGGCGCGATGTCGATGCCAGATGTCCGTGGTTGGTCCAAAGATGATGTCTTAAAGGTTTCCGAACTGACTGGTACCGTCTTTGAATTCGAAGGGGAAGGTTATGTCGTTTATCAAGAAATACCCGAAGGATCTCTCCTTCAAAATGAAAGGCCAATAAAAATCATTTTAGAATAATGAAAAATAAGCTATAATAGCAAAGAAGTAATTATTCTTGTAGGAGGAACATGTATGCAGTTGATTGACATGCTGATACCATTTATCTTGAGTTTTATCTTAACCATCAGCATTTTGCCGTTCTTTATTAAATTCTTTCGGATCCGTCAGTTTGGACAAACGACCAGAGAAGAAGGCCCTTTATGGCATGAAGCAAAAAGTGGTACACCGACAATGGGTGGCGCAGTATTTATTTTAACTGCGGTTATTGCCTTAGTTGTGGCGGCATTTACACAAGGCCTCCTGAATTTGACTACGATGATGTTGTTATTTATTTTATTTTTCTTCGCAGTCATTGGCTTTTTGGATGATTTTATTATTATTTACAAAAAACAAAACGAAGGTTTAACATCAAAACAGAAATTTGTCGCACAGCTTGTTGGGTCAGCGATTTTCGTTCTACTCTATTTCTTAGCTGATGCAGAACCTTGGATTACACTACCATTTATTGGTCCAGTAGCGAATTGGTTGCTTTTTGCGATTTTTACAATCATTTGGATTACAGGTTTTTCAAATGCAGTCAATTTAACTGACGGCTTGGATGGACTTGTTGCTGGAACAGCAAGTATCGCTTATGGTGCGTACGCAATTATTGCTTACAAACAAGATCAACCAGAAATCTTACTATTCTGTCTAGTCATCATTGGCGCTCTAGTTGGATTTTTCCTCTTCAATAAGAAACCGGCCCAAATATTTATGGGAGATGTTGGCTCGTTAGCACTTGGAGCAGGTTTGGCAGTTGTGTCGCTTGCTTTGCGTCAAGAATGGAGCTTACTCATTATAGGACTCATTTTCGTTATCGAAACAGCGAGTGTTATTTTGCAAGTGGCATCTTTCAAATTAAGAGGTAAGCGGATCTTCAAAATGAGTCCAATTCATCATCACTTTGAGATGAGTGGATGGAGCGAATGGCGTGTTGTCATTACGTTTTGGTTAGTAGGACTTGTTGCAGCAGTTATTGGATTGCTGTTAGTTAGTTGATGGAGGGACAAACATGAAAAACGTGACACGATATAAAAATAAAAAAGTCTTAGTACTCGGCTTAGCACTAAGTGGGTTCCACGCTGCTAAATTGTTAGCTAAATTAGGTGCGTATGTAACCGTCAATGATTCTAAAAAGTTAAACGATAATCCGGACGCGCAAGAGTTAATCGCGTCCGGCATTCGTGTTATATCCGGCCATCATCCAGTTGAACTATTGGATGAGGCCTTTGCTTTTATTATCAAAAACCCAGGTATTCCTTATAATAATCCAATGGTTGAAAAAGCTTTAGAATTAAATATGCCGATTTTTACTGAAGTTGAATTGGCTGCTGAAATTTTAGAAGCTTCTTTAGTTGGGATCACCGGGACAAATGGAAAAACAACAACAACAGCGATGGTTTATGATTTATTAAATACAAATCGTTCAAAGGGTAAAGCTTATAAAGCCGGAAACATTGGTATTCCAGCAGCAGAAGTTGCCCAAATCGCCACAGAAGCGGACGATGTTGTAATGGAACTATCTAGTTTTCAGCTGATGGGCATTGATACTCTACGCCCGCACATCGCAATTATTACGAATTTAAGTGAAGCGCATTTGGATTACCATGGTTCGCGTGACGAGTATGTCAAAGCGAAATGGCGATTGACAGAAAATCAAACTGAAGCGGATTATTTAATTTTGAATTGGGAGCAGGAAGAATTACGCGAGCTTTCAAAACAAACGAAGGCCCAAGTTATCCCTTTTTCACGAACTGAAGTTGTCACGAATGGTGCCTATGTGAAAGACAATCAGATTTATTTCCAAGAAGAAGTTGTGATGCCTGTTGCATCACTGCGAGTTCCAGGTCAGCATAACCTTGAAAATGCTTTGGCAGCTATTGCGGTGGCTAAGCTAAAAGGTGTTTCAAATGCAACGATTGAAGAAGCGCTAATGGCATTCGGTGGTGTCACGCATCGTTTGCAATTTGTTAAAGAAGTAGCAGGACGGAAATTTTATAACGATTCTAAGTCAACCAATATTGTAGCGGCTAAGACCGCTTTGACTAGTTTCCCAAATCAGCCAATTGTATTAATTGCAGGAGGCCTTGATCGTGGGAATGAATTCGATGAGTTAATTCCAGAATTGAAACTCGTTAAAGCCTTGATTGTCTTCGGTGAAGCAAAAGACAAATTAGAAAAAGCTGCCAAAAAAGCAGGAATTAAAACGATTATTCATACTGAAAATCCAGCAACTGCGGTTAAAGATAGTTTAACGATTAGTGAAGCAGGCGACGTGGTTTTATTATCACCAGCATGTGCAAGTTGGGATCAGTATAAAAACTTTGAATTACGCGGCGATCACTTTGTTCAAGCAATTAAAGAAATAGGTGAGGAATAATGAAGGTTTTACTATCAGGTGGCGGAACAGGCGGGCATATCTATCCAGCTTTAGCTTTGATGCGACGGATTAAGGAGCTGGAGCCTGGCGCAGAGTTCTTGTACGTTGGGACTGAGAGAGGTTTAGAGAGCACGATAGTTCCTGAAGCAGGAGTGCCATTTAGGTCAATTGAAATCCAAGGCTTGAAACGATCATTGTCATTAGAAAACTTCAAAACAGTCTATTTAATGCTTAAGAGCATATCGAAATCGAAGAAAATTATAAAAGAGTTTACTCCTGATGTCGTCATTGGAACAGGAGGTTATGTTTGTGCACCTGTTTTATATGCAGCGTCGCGCCTAAACGTACCAAGCATTATTCATGAGCAAAATTCAGTCGCAGGTGTGACAAATAAATTTTTAGCACGATTTGTCGACAAAATTTGTCTGTGTTTTGAAGATGCTCGTAAGGATTTTGCAACATATGATGATAAAGTCGTCTATACAGGCAATCCTCGTGCCCAAGAAGTGGTACAACTAACAGAAGTAGCTTCTTTGAAAAAATATGGACTACAAGACGATTTGCCGACTGCTTTAGTTTTTGGTGGCAGTCGCGGAGCTGAAAAAATTAATCAATCCGTCATCGATGCTGTGCCTTTATTTAGCGACAAAGATTACCAATTGATTTTAGTAACTGGCCAAACACATTACGAAAAAATAAAGACACAAATTGATACACTCGCAATTGATACAAAAAATATTTCGGTCGTTCCTTATGTCAGTGACATGCCAGCACTTTTTAGAAAGATTGCTCTTGTTGCTTGTCGAAGTGGTGCGACGACACTAACAGAGCTAACAGCTTTAGGAATACCAAGTATTTTAATACCTAGTCCTTATGTGACAGATAATCACCAATTGAAAAATGCTGAAAGTTTAGCAAATAATGATGCGGCAGTCATTATCGAAGAGAAAGACCTAACTGGGGAAGAATTATTTAGTCAGTTGGATGCTTTATTAAGCGATGAAGCTAAACGAAATGTGATGAGTAAGCAAGCAAAAGAGTTAGGCGTTCCAGATGCAGCTGATCGTTTATGGGCTGTGGTTCAGTCAATCGTCTAAAGAGAAAGGAGTGAAGAGTGATGTTGAAAAATATTTTGACACGAAAAAAAGCAACAGAAGAACCAAGAGTGAAACAGCCAAAACAGAATAAACGATTTCGTTCCCTTTATGCGCTCTTCACGGTAAGTCTTTTGTCAACAGGATACTTGCTTTCACCTTATGGCAGGGTGGATGCGATTATGGTTGAAGGCGATACAACGGTGCCGGAGCAATTAATTATCGACTCGAGTGGCATTACGAGTAAGCAAACGATGCTTGCAACAGTGTGGAATGAAAATTACATTGAAGCACTTGTGAAAGCACAACATCCTAAAATTAGTGATGTCGCAGTTGATCGTGAAGGCCTGAATGGGATTTTACTGTCGATTATCGATTTTGAGACCATTGCTTATATTGATACTGGTAATCTTTATCACAGCGTTTTAGAAAACGGAGATATTATGGCAGAAGGTCAAACAGTGCCGTTAGGGAATAAACCCTTGCTGACAAAATTCGAATCAGGGCCGATTTTACTTCAATTAATTACGTCTTTGAACGAAGTGAGTGAGGATATTCAAACGAGTATTTCTGAAATTAATTACACAGGAACAAAAGAAAATCCCTATACGATTTCATTTATTATGAACGATGGGAATCATGTCAAAGCAAATGTCACCGACTTTTCCGATAAACTTGCCTATTATCCAAAATACTTGCAAGACTTAAACGGACAAAAAGGTGTTATAGACATGGAAGTTGGCGTGTTTTTTACTCCTTTTAGCGAACCTGGGAGCGAATCATAAAAGATTATTCTATAATTTGTGAAAAAGCTTAAAATAAGATGAGGGTTATGCTAAAATAGATAAGGAATACACAATTATACTAATAATTCTTAAAAACAAAAAAAACGGCAAAAAGGATCGGAGGTTTCAATAAAAGCATGGAGAATAAAGATTTATTTGTCAGCCTAGATATTGGAACCACTTCAATAAAAGTAGTCGTAGCAGAGTATAGAAACAATCAGTTAAACATTATTGGAGTAGGTAACGAAATATCAAAAGGCCTCAACCGAGGCGTTATAGTTGATATCGATGAAACCGTAGCATCGATTAGACGTGCGGTTGAACAAGCAGAGAAAAAAGCAGACATCCCAATTCGTGATGTCATTGTAGGTATTCCAGGGAATCAAATTAATATTGAACCTTGTAATGGGATGTATGGTGTAACAAGTGAGAACAAAGAAATCACTGATGCAGATGTTCAGAAAGTTTTTGAAGCTGCAAAAGTACGTTCACTACCACCAGAAAGAGAAATTATTTCAGTTATTCCAGAAGAGTTTATTGTTGATGGATTTGATGGCATCAGAGATCCACGTGGTATGATTGGTGTACGTTTAGAATTATACGCCAGCATGATTACAGGACCGAAGACAATTATTCATAACATTAAGCGTTGTGTTGAGCTTGCAGGCTTGAACGTCCGTGATTTAGTGGTTCAACCATTAGCTATTTCAAATATCGTTATGAACAAAGGTGAACGTGATTTTGGAACGATTTTAATTGACATGGGTGGCGGCCAAACAACGGCATCTGTCATGCATGATAACCAAGTGAAATTTATCTATGTAGATCCTGAAGGGGGTCAACTGGTAACGAAAGATATTTCGATTATCCTAAATACCACTATGGAAAATGCAGA
Organism: uncultured Carnobacteriaceae bacterium; assembly: GCA_964558995.1. Lineage (GTDB taxonomy): Bacteria > Bacillota > Bacilli > Lactobacillales > Aerococcaceae > Jeotgalibaca. Next base: position 27,444 of record CAZLGI010000001.1, read on the forward strand.
ATATATTAAACGAGAATTTGGCTATGCGATTCCAGAAGATACCGCTGAAGATGAATTCTTCACAGTTGATGTCATCGGGAAAGATGAACCTGAAAAGATTGACGAAAAATACTTGTCTGAAATCATCGAAGCACGATTAATCCAAACTTTTGAAAACGTGAAACGTGAACTTGATCGAGTAGAAGCACGAGAGTTACCTGGAGGAATTATACTTACAGGTGGCGGCTCAGCACTACCAGGAGTTCTAGAACTTGCAGAAGAAATTTTTGACGTTAACGTGAAAATGTATGTACCTGAGCAAATGGGTATGCGAAATCCTATTTTCGCAACTAGCTTAGGATTAATTAAATACATCGGCGAACAAGATGAAATTTATGAGGCAGCGAAAAATCGTCTACCAAACAGAAAACCATCTCAAACGCAAAAAGTTATCCCGATTCAAGCACAACAAAAAATAGAAAATCAAAGTAACCAGACACCGTCAATTGAAGGTAAGAATTCACAACCATCGATGGCAAAAGGTTATTTAGACAAAGCTAAACAATTTATACAATCCATTTTTGAATAAAAATGAGTAAAAAGACCAAGTAGGGGGAAATATTAATGGAATTGGAATTTGATTCAATCATGAGCGGTGGCGCAAAAATTAAAGTAATCGGTGTTGGTGGAGCAGGCGGAAACGCTGTAAACCGCATGATCGCTGAAGGTGTACAAGGCGTCGAATTTATCGTTGCAAATACAGACACACAAGCTCTAAACGCATCAGCAGCGGAAGTGAAAATCCAATTAGGACCTAAGTCAACAAAAGGTTTAGGTGCAGGGTCAATTCCTGAAGTTGGTGCCAAAGCAGCTGAAGAGAGCGAACCAGAACTAGCAGAAGCATTAGCTGGAGCAGATATGATTTTCGTTACAGCTGGTATGGGTGGAGGAACTGGTACAGGAGCAGCACCAATTGTTGCGAAAATTGCTAAAGCACAGGATGCTCTAACTGTAGGTGTTGTAACTCGTCCATTTAGTTTTGAAGGACCAAAAAGGGGACGTTATGCTGCAGAAGGTATTGCAGAACTAAAAGCAAACGTTGATACTTTAATTATTATTTCAAATAACCGTCTATTAGAAATTGTTGATAAGAAAACTCCAATGATGGAAGCTTTCCGTGAAGCAGATAACGTATTACGCCAAGGTGTAGAAGGTATTTCGAACTTAATTACTTCACCAGGATACGTAAACTTAGACTTTGCTGACGTTAAGACAGTGATGAAAGACCAAGGATCTGCATTAATGGGTATTGGTACTTCTTCAGGAGAAAATAGAACAGCTGAAGCAACGAAAAAAGCAATCTCATCTCCATTGTTAGAAGTGTCAATCGATGGTGCAGAACAAATCTTGTTAAACATTACAGGTGGTTCTGACTTAACGCTATTTGAAGCACAAGATGCAAGTGATATTGTTGCACAAGCATCAACATCAGAAGTTAACATTATTTTCGGTACATCGATTAATGAGAACTTAGGTGACGAAGTAATTGTAACAGTTATTGCTACAGGCATTGACGTTGATAAGAAAAAAGAAGAGAAGAAAGCCGCAAACCGCGGTGGTAGCCCGTTTAGAGGTCGTCAAGAAGCTAAACCAGCAGCACCAACTTATCAAGCACGTCCAACTCAACCTAAAGTAGAAGAAAAAGACTTGTTTGGTGACTGGGACATTCGTCGAGACAACTCTGACGCAAGAAATACAAATGCTCCAGCACAAAACGACCAAATTCACTACCAAGCAGACGAAGACATTGATAGTGAGGAAGATCCATTAGATACACCTCCATTTTTCCGTAAGAGACGTAGATAAACATGACAATCGTTTCAAATCATTTAGTTGTTGAAGAAAAAATAACTGCAAGTCTGCAAGCAGCTAATCGTGAGCCGAGTAATGTCACATGTGTTGTCGTCACCAAGCAACGAACGCTTGAAGAAGTCGAACAGCTGTATGACTTAGGTTATCGTCATTTTGCAGAAAATCGTCCTGAAGGATTAAAAGAAAAACAAGCACACTTTACTCAAAGCGATATTAACTGGCACTTTGTCGGTTCGCTTCAAACGAGGAAAGTGAAACAAGTGATTAATGATATCGACTTTTTTCATGCTTTAGATCGTTTATCTCTAGCTAAAGAAATCGAGAAACGGGCTGAAGAAGTCGTGTCATGTTTCGTTCAAGTTAATGTATCTGGCGAAGCTTCTAAACATGGTGTGTCACCAGACAACTTGTTAACTTTTATCGAGAGCTTAGAAGAATTCTCAAAAGTTAAAGTCGTCGGTTTAATGACAATGGCACCAATTGAAGCTTCAAAAGAAGCATTAAAAGAGTACTTTGAACACTTAAAGGCCTTGCAAGTGAACGTGATGGAAAAAGGTTACAGCCATGCTCCATGTCAGGAAACGAGCATGGGAATGAGCAATGACTTTGAACTAGCCATCCAAGCTGGTGCAAGCGTGATTCGAGTGGGTACAGCGTTTTTTGAATAAAGTAAACTTAAAAGTGAGGGAAAAAAGTGAGTATAAAAGATAGTGTGCGGAAGTTTTTTGGCTTAGACGATGAACATGATGATTATGTGGAATCGACAGAGATGACGCAAGTCGATCAACAAAAATCACAGGTATTCCAAAAAAATAATGCAAAAGTTATTCCGCTTGATAAACGTTCCACCTCACAGAAGACTAATATTCAAGTGCTGGAACCAAGAGTGTATTCAGAAGCAGAAAAACTTGCAGAGCATTTATTGAAGAATGAACCAATTATTTTGAACTTTAGAAGAATGGAAGCGAAGCACGCTGAGAAGGTGATAGACTTCCTACAAGGAGCAGTCTATGCCATCAATGGCGACATGCAACAAGTTGGGGAAGCAATCTTTTTATGCACACCACCAAATGTTTCGATTACCAATGCAGGTTTAGAAGAGCAACGCGATGAATATTACTACTAATTATCATCATTGTTTTTCAAGGTTGTAAGCTAGAAAGGAAAATAAGATGGTAACAATTATTTTATGGTTATTGAAAGTTATCCCAATGTTAATTAATGCATATTCAACGTTGCTCGTTGCATATGCGTTGATGACTTGGTTACCAAATGCGTCTAACTCTCAATTCGGGCAAATTATTGCTCGTTTAGTTGAACCGTATTTGAATATATTTCGCCGTTTAATCCCTTCAGTGGGTATGGTGAGTTTTAGTATTATTTTTGCGATATTATTCTTACGTTTAGTTGAATATGGCGCAGAAGTTATTCTGATTTTCTTACTCAGATTAGTCGCTTAATAGAGAGAAAGGAGGAGATTGGTGAATGGATCAAGTTTATCAGCATTTTCGCAAAGAGGAACAACCATTTATTGACTTAGTTGAATCTTGGATGATACAAGTTCAAGAACAGTATTCTCCTCACTTAACTGAATTTCTTGACCCAAGGCAGCAGTACATTATGGAAATGCTGGTTGGTAAAAGAGGCGAAGTGAAAGTGTCTTTTTATGGCGGCTATCATTCTGCAGAAAGAAAACGAGCGCTCCTGTATCCAGATTATTTCGAACCAAAACAAGAAGATTATGAGTTGCAATTATTCGAAGTTCAATACCCAACTAAGTTCGCCCAATTATCTCACGGGAAAATTTTAGGCACTTTGATGGGAACAGGCATGAAACGCGAGATGTTCGGCGATATTATGTCCGATGGTGAACGTTGGCAAGTGTTTGTTACTGAGAGCGTCAGTAACTACATTAGTACGCAATTAAACAAGGTCGGCAATATTTCTGTTCGTTTAGAGACTAAAGATTATACTGATATTATTACACCAATAGATGATTGGACAATCGAAAGAGACACAGTCAGCTCGTTAAGAGTAGATACTGTTATTTCATCCATTTACAATATCTCTCGTCAAAGAGCAAAGGAATTAGTGACGGGTGGAAAAGTAAAAGTCAATTGGACCCCTCATGAAAGACCTGATTTTGAATTAGATATGCTAGATATTCTTTCAATTCGAGGATACGGCCGTATTCAAATTAGAGAAATTGAAGGAAAGACCAAGAAAGATAAATGGCGGATTCAATTTGGTGTACTTCGTAAATAAGATAAGTGAAAGGAATGGTTACACAATGGCACTTACCCCAATAGATATTCAGCATAAAGAATTTTCAGTTAAGATGAAAGGATACGACAGGGAACAAGTACAAGATTTCCTTGAGGTTATCAAAAAAGATTACGAACAAAGTATTAAAGAAACGAAAGATTTGGAAAAACAATTAGCCTTCGCAGAAGAGAAAAATGTTTATTTCCAAAAATTACAAGATACTTTGAATAAATCAATTGTTGTTGCACAAGACGCAGCCGACCGTTTGAAAGAAAATGCACGCAAAGAAGCTGAGATTATTTTATTTGAAGCTGAAAAAAGTGCAGATAAACTTTTAAAAGAAGCAGCTGGAAAAGCAACGAAAATTAATCAAGAGACTGAAAATATTCGAAGAGAAAGTCGTAACTTCCGTCAAAAATTAGAATTAATGGTTGAGTCACAAATTAACTTAATCCGTAATGAAGAATGGGATCATTTGTTAAATGCTGATCCAGATGGTGCCATTGAAACACCCACTTTAGATGATGTATTAGTGAATCGTACGCGTAAAGTTGACGACCTAATTGCTAACTCTGAAGAAGATTCTAAAATATTTAATGACAAAGAAAATGATGGACAAGTAGAAGCAGTTGAAATTTCTCTTTAAAAGCAGTAGAATACTAATTGACATATTTGATTTATGAATGGAATAGCCAAAAGTTATATATTTTAAGCGAGTTGACACCTGGTGAAAGGTCAACATTCCCTATAATTAGCGGATCATCCATGAAAATTTTGCTGAACGCTGTGTGTTTACACAGTCTATTAAGTAAAGTCGCTTAAGCCGCGTTAAGGTTT
>CAZLGI010000002.1:0-30592 GCA_964558995.1 uncultured Carnobacteriaceae bacterium
GTCTTCCACTCTCTAGCCGAAAAAGAATTGAATGAAATCGTGAAATTAATGTCCAACTCAATTGTTGAACGTTTGGCAGACCTGGATATTCACGTGAAAATAACCCCTGCTGCAGTGAAAGTAATCGCCAAGGCTGGCTTTGACCCAGAATACGGTGCGCGTCCAATCCGTCGCGCTATTCAAAAAGAGGTTGAAGACGAGCTAAGTGAAGAAATGCTCAGCGGTACAATTAAGTACGGTGATAGCATCACAGTAGGCGCACGTGGAGGAAAAATCCGCATCTCGGTAAAAGAAGAAAAGAAAGAAACAAGCAAAAAGGAAAATGAATTAGTTGGTAGTAACAGCTAAAAAAAAGCGAAGAATCTTAAGTGATTCTTCGCTTTTTTTGTTTGTATGAAATAACTTATAATTCTTTTAGCAAATCAATGCGATCAAATTCAATCTCAACTGGATAGTCGCCAATTTGTTGTTGGATGTCGTGCTGGATCGCTTGGTGTAAACTGTCATTGGTTTCTTTAATATCATCAGGAACGAAGACATCAAAATGAATGATGAAGGTATCATCTTTTTCAGAAATAATTTGAAAATCATGAAACTTCAAATTAATCGCATATGATTGGAGAATCCTTTTGACCTGGCGATAAATTTGCGTGTGAACTTTATTTTGAATCGCAATCGGATCGACGTGGCAGACTAATTGAATATCGAGGCGATCTTGAAACTCTTTTTCAATTTGGTGGATTAGAGTGTGGGCTTCGGTTAGGCCCCAGCTGTCATCAATTTCGATGTGGATCGTTGCAAATGTACGATTCGGACCATAGTTATGCACTAAAAGGTCATGGAAACCAATAATCGTTTCAAATTGATCTAGGATTTTTTTCATCTCTGTTAGTTTACTGATGTCTGGTCGGCTACCTAGTAAATCGTTAATTGACTTGCGAATCATGTCGACGCCACTATAAATAATGAAAATTGCTAAGAAGAAACCGGCATAACCGTCGATGTGCCAACCAAACCGCATTTCAATAATCGAAGCGAGTAAAACAACAAGGGTGACATAAACATCGTTAAAACTGTCTTGTGCTGCGCTGTGTAAGGCGTTGGAATGGATCTTCTTGGCTGTCGTTCGGTAAAAGCTACCTTGAACAATTTTCATCACAATCGAGATAGTTAATAAGACAAAAACAAGGGGTGGTGCATGCAGACTACTAGGATCCAAAATTTTTTGTGCCGACGTAATTAAAAATTGCAGGCCGACAAAAATGATTACCACTGAAATGACTAAACCACTAATGTATTCCGAGCGCTCGTGACCATAAGGGTGCTCTTTATCAGGTGGCTTTGAGGCAGCCCGAAAGCCAATAATTGTGACAATTGATGAGGCTGTGTCTGCTAGATTATTCATGGCATCCGTAACGATGGACACACTCCCAGCTAGCCAACCGGCAAATAATTTAAGGATTGCCAAGATGAGATTTGAAATGAACCCAACAATGCCGGCAAGTAGCCCAAGTCGTGTACGTGGCTCAAGATTGCTTGGTTTATTTAAGTAGATTTGTAACCATTTTTCAAACAAAGTAGGTTCCGCCTTTTTTTGAAGTATTGGGTTGTATTGTATCAAATTAAGGCAAAAGAGGGAAGACATAGCGGCTTTTCATTCGTGAAAGGAGAGGCAGTGTGCTAAAATAAAGCCAAGAATAAAAAGGAGCGATAGATTATGAAGAAATCAAAAAAAGCGTTACTGATTGGTTTAGCAGGAACTGCAGCAGTAGCCGCGATCGCAGCGGTAATGGCTTACGAAGAAGATACTGTTGATCGAATTGGTGCGTATATCAATCGTCAACGGGTTAAAGGGTATGTGAAAAGTAAGTTCAAAGGTAATGACCGAGTTTTGAATGTAGTTGAATCATTGTCAGACACTGAAATTGATACGTTATTATCTGTGTTGGAACATGCAGGTAGCTGGAAAGATTCAGCAGTAGAGGCATTCTCAGATTTTAAGGATACAGTTGAAGATAAGATTAAATAAAAGTGGAATTTAGAAGGTGAATGGAATGTTTCCATTTGCCTTTTTTATAAACTTTCAAAAATAAAATTGCGCGATGAAATAATCAAAATTCTGATTGTTTCATCGCGCAATTTTTATTCATTACTATTCCTCAAACCTAGACAAAGTCGCTAAATAACTTAACAACAAGTCATCCATATTTTTCAAATTCAAACCTGTTTGTTGGAAGAAGCGATCTAGTCGGTATTGCAACGTATTACGGTGGACATATAAATCAGCGGCTGCTTTGGAAACATTGCCTAAATTATCCCACATGGCGCTAACGAGCTCCGTGCTGCCTTCCAATTCTCGAATCAGTTCTTTTAAAGCTTTCAAAATCGGGCTTTTTGAAGTGGCTTGGTAAGAGTAATGGGCCAGGGCGATGGCGGCTAAGTTGGAGATTTTATTACGTTTGCTATTGGCACGCGTATCCAAGAAAATTTGTTGTTCTTCTGAAAAAAGGTTTGGTAAATCTGTATTAACTGGCCAACTTTGACCAAGATAAACAGAGGTTTGGATGGTAAAGTCATCATCCAACACATTCAACAAGCCTTCAATTTCATCGGTCATTTCAATGTGATCCGGATTGTGAATGATCACAATACCGTATTTATCTGAAATGAAGAAGCCATCTTCCACATATGGCAAGGTATGTTTGAAAGCATCGAGCCACAAGTTCTCATCAAAACGATCTCCATCGGTCGTTTTAATCATAACTTGCAAGATTTGAACTTTGTTAAATCCGGGCGGAATTTCCTTGACGTTTTCCATCAAAAAGTCTGCCCAACGATTTTTCTTTTGTTTCATATAAATGGTTTCTGGTGATGCAATTTGAATAATTAATTTTTTCTCGCGTTCGCTAATGGTGTCAGAAGGAAAATGGATCCATTTATTTTCAATTGGGATACTGAAGTACTCATCCCCCATTCGAGTGGAGTCATTAACCGTTGCATCTGGAAAGAGTTCTTTTAAACGTTCTACTATCACGATGGTCCCTCACATTCCTTTGTTCTAGCTTTATACTGACTTCATTTTAACATAAAAATGTGCTATATTTTAGATGGAAAAGAGGATAGCGTATGGAATTAGAGCAAAAGAATAAATATATGCAAGAAGCAATCAAAGAAGCTGAGAAAGCACGTGATATTGCCGAAGTTCCAATCGGGGCGGTTATCGTATTGGACGGCGAGATTATTGGTCGTGGGCATAATCAACGAGAAACAACCAATGATGCTAGTTCGCATGCAGAAATGTTGGCGATTCGCGATGCAAACCAGCGCTTATCAAACTGGCGTTTGGAAGATGCTGAATTATTTGTCACGCTGGAACCCTGTCCAATGTGCAGCGGGGCGATTATTTTGTCACGCCTAAAAAAAGTTTACTATGGTGCGCATGATTTGAAGGCTGGAACAGCGGGCACACTGATGAATTTGTTGATCGACGAACGCTTTAACCACCAAGTAGAAGTCGAAAATGGTATTTTAGAAGCTGAGTGTAAAGCGTTACTGCAAACCTTTTTTAAGGATCTGCGAAAAAAGCGCAAAGAAAATAGCCGGAAAAATTTAAGACGTAAGCAAGAATAGCTTGCATAAAGAGAGTTTCTTGTGCTATACTAAATCTTGCCGAAAGGCCGTATGGCAATGGTGGTCTTATGAATTGAGTCAGGTCCGGAAGGAAGCAGCTATAAGTAAGAGCGCCATGTGCTGTATGTTAATATAAAATTAAATCAAAAAGAGGTCAGCATCCGCTGACCTCTTTTTTCTATGGAATAGAACAGCTAATAATCTTCAAAATGTCCGTACTATCAATAATACGGACATTTTTCCTGAATCCACAAACAATTTGTCCCTACTCACCATAATACGGACAAATCCCTCCAACAAACCAAAAGAACCTAGCCTCCCCATCTACAAAAAGGAAAAGCCAGGCTATGTTAATGATCTAATTATTGATCCTCTTCCCCAGGTGCTGGAACGTCTCTTGGTCCCGCGTCGGTTGGATCATCAAAAATTGGTGTGACGTCGGTTTCGTTTGGAACGTGTGTCGTGTTTTCTTGCACGTTTGCTTCATTCTCGTCAACGTCTGGATGGACAGTATCCGTATCGGTACGACGGCTGATATCATCAACAGCGTCTAAGTTAAACTTCGCATCTTGATCGGTGATGTCTTCAACTAGCAAGAGAATCTTGCCATCTTCTAATTCATCTCGGAAGCCAGCGATCATTTGATTTGCATCATCTTCCTCTTCCAAACGTCCATCGGAATGATTGTAGGAATCTTTGTAATCTTGACTTAAAAAATAGCCAGTGAAGGCATTATTTACTTGCTGCCAAAATGGGCGTTCATTATCATTATCTATGTTATCCGTGTCGGCCTGTTTCACTTTTGTCAAGGTAGTATCTTGGAAAGCATGCAAGTCCTCTTCACGATTTGCGACCACCGTAATACTGCTATCTTCATGACCTTCTTCACGCAACGTTCGAATGGCTTCAGTAACTTCTGCAATCGTTTCAAAAGGACCTTTTAGAAATTTACTCATAAACTTCCCTCCATTTTCTTGGTGTTTGATTCTACTTAAGTTTACCGAAAAAACGTTCTCACTGCAAAAGATACGATACATCACAAAAAAGCAGGTCACCTTGTTTACCCATCAAATAATGTTATTCTAAGAATTTCAAGAATTTAAGCATCACGTTTGAAGTATCCCAACAGAGTTGACTCGAACCCTTTATATTTTAGCGTTTTTACCGTATAATGAAACAATGAAGCAAGTAGGGAAAGAAGGGGAAAAATGAGTTATCAGGCACTCTATCGTGTGTGGCGTCCACAACGATTTGACGACATTGCTGGTCAAGCGGCGGTGACGCGGACGTTGAAGAACGCACTCATGCAAAAAAAGAATAGTCATGCTTACTTATTTACCGGACCACGTGGGACTGGAAAGACAAGTGCGGCCAAGATATTTGCGAAGGCAGTCAACTGTCCGAACCAAGAAGCTGGTGAACCGTGTAACAACTGCGAGATTTGTCTTGCAATCACGGAGGGACGTTTGAACGATGTGATTGAAATTGACGCCGCGAGTAATAACGGTGTTGAAGAGATTCGTGATATTCGTGATAAGGCCCGTTATGCCCCTACCCAAGCAGAGTATAAAATATATATCATCGATGAAGTCCATATGCTATCGACGGGAGCCTTTAACGCTTTATTAAAAACTTTAGAAGAGCCACCGGAAAAGGTTATTTTTATTTTAGCAACGACTGAACCACATAAAATTCCGTTAACAATCATTTCACGAACACAACGCTTTGATTTTAAGCGAATCTCCTATCAATCGATTTTAGATCGCATGACCTATATTCTTGGTCAAGAGGAGATTGATTACGAACCAGAAGCACTGCCAGTGATTACCCGAGCAGCTAATGGTGGAATGCGTGACGCGCTGAGTTTGTTGGACCAAGTCATTGCCTATGACTCGGCCTGTGTGACATTTGATCACGCCATTCAAGTTTCTGGCAGTCTAACGGAAGATATGATGATTAACTTCTTAAGCACCCTTTGGAACAATCAACCTTCAGAAGCTTTAGCCGAGCTGCATGATATTTTAGCAGCTGGTAAGGAAGCCGGGCGATTTTTAGAAGAATTGATTCTTTTTGTTCGGGACTTATTGGTCTACCAGCAAACAAAAAATGATCAAGACACTGGGCAAAAAAGCGAGCAATTTTTGAACTTTCAACAAGAAGTTGAGGCGATGTTCCTTTATGATGCGATGGAAGCATTCAGTCAAACACAAAAGGACATGCGATTTTCTACTCAGCCAGACGTTTATTTAGAAGTTCTAGCAGTTAAACTCGCACAACCAAGGCAAGCAAGTCCAACAGCGGTGGCATCATCGCCGGTTAAACAGCAAGAAATTAATCGCTTAGAACAAGACGTCGCAAGTTTGAAAAAAGAGCTAGCAAACGTGCTTGAACAAGTTAGAAACGGCAACCCAGTCCAAGCAGCTGCCAAACCAGCAACACCACGTCCAAGACCGGGCGCAGGTCAAAGCAAAGGTGGCTTCAAACCGGACTACAATCGCGCCCAACGCATTATGCGAGAAGCTGCGAAGGAAGAGCTGATCTTATTAAAAGATCACTGGGTTGATGTCTTAGACAGTTTATCAGTGACGCAACGCGCAGTTTTACGCCAAGCAGAGCCGGTTGCAGCAAATGGAAGTGCAGCAATTCTGTCATTTGAATACGAAATCCTTTGTCAAAAAGCGAGTTCGGACCAAGATTTACAAGTTGCCTTAGATGAAGCGATTCGTCGGATGACGGACCGACCAGGTGAAGTCGTTTGTGTAACGGTTGAGCAATGGGCAACTTTGCGTAAGAGCTATGTGCAAGATTTGAAAGCAGGAAAAATCCCTGCCCAGAAAAAAACAGCAACACCATCGTCTAAACCAACTGACGCGAAAGTAAAAGATGAAGCCGACGAGTCTGGTGATAACTGGAGCACTCACTTAGAAGCACCACCAGAATTTGAAGCAGATGAAGAAGAAAGCCAAGAAAACGAAATCATTGAGCAAGCGGTTAGTCTTTTTGGCGAAAAAAATATAAAAATAATGGATGAATAAAAAGGAGCAGATATAAGATGCGTGGAAATATGGGAAATATGCAAGGCATGATGAAACAAATGCAAAAAATGCAAAAGAAAATTGAGGAAGAACAGAATAAATTAAACGAAACAGAATATACAGGTGCAGCAGCAAATGACATGGTTGTTGTGACAATGACAGGCGACAAAAATGTCGTCGACGTTAAAATCAAACCAGAAGCGGTTGATCCAGACGACATCGAAATGCTACAAGACCTTATTCTAATGGCAACAAATGCGGTTATTGCTAAAATTGAAGAAGACCAAACTGCGAAATTAGGCAAGCACGCAAAAGGGATGCCTGGCTTTTAAGATAGAGGAGAGTCGATACGAGGAATGCATTATCCAGAACCAATAGCTAAATTAATTGAGAGTTTTATGAAATTACCGGGTATCGGCCAAAAAACTGCTGCGAGATTAGCGTTCTTCTGTTTAGATATGGATGAAGATGAGGTTGTCAAATTTGCCAATGCTTTAATTAGCACGAAGCGAGATTTACAATACTGTTCGATTTGCGGCAACATTACCGAATCGGATCCTTGTCTCATTTGTGAAAACAAAGATCGTAATCAAGAAATAGTTTTAGTCGTTGAAAACCCAAGAGATATTATGGCGATGGAGAAAATCCGTGAATACAATGGCTTGTACCACGTGCTTCATGGTGTTTTATCACCAATGGAAGGTACGGGGCCAGAAGATTTGAACATCCCGGACCTCATTAAACGCCTGCAAGACGAAGAAATTAAGGAAGTTATCATTGCAACAAACGCAACAGCAGAAGGTGAATCAACTGCAATGTACTTGTCACGCTTAATCAAACCTGCCGGCATTAAAGTCTCGCGCTTAGCGTACGGACTTGCGGTAGGTAGTGACATTGAGTATGCAGACGAAATGACGCTGTTCCGTGCGATTGATGGCAGACGTGAAATGTAAACACCTTGTGAACAGAGCAAGAAAGGAAATCACATGGCATTCGGTTTAACTAAACAAAGAAAAAAAGATGCACAACGAAATAAAGCGGTGGATGAGGCATTAGTTAATGTCATCAAAGACATTTACCAAAAGTACAGCTTGCTGCAAGAATTAGAACGCACCGCTTACGAAGTTCCAGAAGATTTATATTTGATGCGGAAAATCGAAGGGGCAAAGTACTTTTTCTTAATGCAGGAAGCACGCCAGAGAGACTTGTCAATTGATATCGCAGCACCTAAAGCAACCAAGTCTCGTTTCCTTAAAAAGCGCCAATACTAAATCAACGAATTGAGGGGGATTACCCCTCAGATGACTGAATTTAGCGTATAATGAAAATAGTAAAGGTAAGGAGCAAGATATGGACGGCATTTTTATTACGTTAGAAGGGCCGGATGGTGCAGGGAAAACCACTGCATTAAACGAGATTGCCCAAAAGCTCGCAGAAGAAACCAATCGAAGCATCGTTACAACGCGAGAACCGGGCGGAAGTCCGATAGCGGAAAAAATTAGAGAGATTATTTTAGACACCGCACATACAGAAATGGATGAGCGCACTGAGGCGTTACTTTATGCAGCTAGCAGAAGGCAACATCTCGTAGAAAAAGTGATTCCAGTCCTTGAATCGGGCGGTTTAATTTTATGTGACCGTTTTGTCGATAGTTCGATTGCCTACCAAGGCTTTGCGAGAGGCATTGGTGAAGACGGAATTAATCAAATCAACGCCTTTGCTACTGGCGGCATGCAGCCGGATATGACCTTGTACATTGATATTGAACCCACTGAAGGTTTGAGACGAATCGCATCAAGTGATGGAAGCCGTGAAAATAACCGTTTGGATCAAGAAGCCGTGACTTTTCACGAAAAGGTTCGAACAGGCTACCTTCATTTATTGGAGAAACATGCAGATCGAATCGTTCGAATTGAAGGCAAGCAATTACCAGATGAGGTTGTTCGTGATTGTATGGCTGCAATTCAAACGCGTTTTCCAGCAATATTCAAGTAGACTATTAGTAGGAAAGAGGAGATTATTATGAAACTTATTATGGCCGTTGTTCAAGATAAAGATAGTGCATTGCTGTCAGATGAATTAGTCGATGCAAACATTCGTGCAACGAAACTGTCTTCTTCAGGTGGTTTTTTAAGATCAGGTAATACGACCTTTATGATTGGTGTGGAAGACCACCAAGTCAAACAAGTGCTGGAAATTATCAAGGTGAACTGTGAGTCTCGCGAGCAATATATGACGGCTCCAGTGAGTTTAGATGTTTCCTTAGATAGTAACGTTCCTTATCCAATGCAAGTTCACGTTGGTGGCGCGACTGTCTTTGTCTTACCAGTTGAAAGTTTCTACAGATTCTAATGATGCCAATGGATGCACAAATTGAACTAAGGCAACCGGCATTACTAGAGCTCTTTTCTCAAACAATTATAAACAAACGGTTAGGACATGCTTATCTTTTCGAAGGCTCTAGAGGAACGGGGAAAAGGGATGTCGCCCGTTGGTTAGCTAAAAGCCTTTTTTGTCAGGCGAAAACAGCGGGTCGTCCTTGCCAGACGTGTAATAATTGCCGACGTTTAGAAGAAAATGACCTACCAGACTTAATCGAAGTCGAACCAGATGGGCAATCAATTAAGGTCGACCAAATTCGCCAGCTCAAGACAGAGTTCTATAAAAGTACCGTAGAAGGTAATAAAAAGGTTTATATTATTACCGATGCGGAGAAAATGACCGTAAGTGCGGCGAATAGTTTGTTGACTTTTTTAGAAGAGCCAGGCAAGGAAACCTATATCTTTTTGCTAACCACAGCAAAAGAGAGCATTTTGCCAACCATCCGCTCGCGTTGTCAGATTATTCATTTCCAACCATTGAAACGGTCGGTGATGGAGGAGCAATTGCTCGAGACAGGCATGAAGCAGTCTGATACGGAATTACTGTCTGTGATGACGAACGATTTGGATGAGGCGCAAGCCTTAGCTGGGGATGAAGCCTTTCATTTTCTAAGGGAAAAGACATGGGACTGGTTCAAGCTACTCGTTTCAAACGATCCAATGGCATTTCTCTATGTACAGACTAATTTATTAGAAGCGGTAAAGGAAAAGTCGCAAGCGTTACTTTGTTTAGATTTATTACTTTTTCATTATCGCGATTTATTATATCTATCATTCAAGCAAGACGATACGATTGTTCACAAACACTTGCTGCAGCAGTATCAAACCTTAAATAATCATGGTTTGGATGCGATAAGTGTGACGAGCCAATTAGAAAACATTCTAAATGGAAAACAATTACTTGAATCAAATGTTCAAACACAAGGCGTCTTAGAAAGTATCGCGATCAAAAACTTGCAAGGATAGGGGGAGTACAATGAAAGAGGTTATCGGATTACGATTTATACCAAATGGGAAAATCAACTATTATGAGAAGCCAAATTCCGACTTTTCCTTGAACGACAAGGTGATTGTTCAAGTTGGTAACTACAAAGAAATTGCGAAAGTTGTCATTGCTGAAAAGACTTGTCAAAAGGAAGACATAGCTTTATTGGCAAAAAATATTTTAAGAAAAGCAACCGAGCAAGATCTTGCCCAAGAGAAAATAAACAAAAAAGATGCGGAAGAAGCGCTCCAGATTGGGAAAGATACCATTCGCCAAACCGACTTGCGCATGAAATTTATCAAAGCTCAGTATTCCTTAGAACGTGATAAATTAACCTTTTTATTTAGTGCGGAAAAGCGTGTTGATTTCCGTGCTTTAGTAAGAGACCTGGCAGCAATTTTCCGGACACGGATTGAGTTGCGTCAAATCGGTGCACGCGATGAAGCGAAGATTCTAGGTGGCTTAGGACCTTGTGGAAGGCCCCTATGTTGTTCGACCTTCCTAGGCGATTTCGTCCCTGTATCGATAAAAATGGCTAAGAATCAAGGGCTCTCTTTGAACAATGACAAACTGACCGGAATTTGTGGGCGTTTGATGTGTTGTTTGAGCTTTGAAGACGAGATGTACGAAGAATTAAAACGAAGCATGCCAGATTATGGCGAGGAAATTGAGACACCTTTAGGCGAGGGGAAAGTGGTTGGGATTCAATTACTAACTCAAGTCATTAAGGTGAGATTATTCAAAGAACAAAAAACAATTGAGTATTCATGGGAAGAATTGCAAGGCAATGTCGTCTAATAGTCGCTAAAGAAGAAAATAAAAATGTGAGTGAATGAGATGGATAAAAGAGACTTATTTGATCGTTTCCACCGAATCGAAAATCGTGCGACTTCTTTAGGAGAAGAGTTACGTGAGATTCAAGTGGAAATAAATCAATTAATAGAGGAAAATACAACATTGCAAATTGAGAACCAACATTTGCGTGACCGGGTTAATTACCTTAACAAACAGCTCGAGGAAGATGCTGCGAGTTTGGAACCGGAAATGTCAAAGTCACGTTTGAATTTGCAAAAATTATATGAAGACGGTTTTCATGTGTGTAACGTGTACTATGGTAGCCGCCGTGTAGATGATGAATCATGTGTGTTTTGTTTGGACGTCATTTACGGAGAACGGGAGCCGCGAAACTAATGGATCTGAAGCAAACCGAACAAGACTTTCTCAAGGAGGGCGAACGAATTGATCGCCTGGAACGAGAAAACATTCAGATTATTCAGAGTTCCGCTGTATTTTCCTTCTCATTAGATGCTGTTCTGCTTGCTGACTTCGCTATGGTTCCTCGGAAAAAGAAGGCAACCATAGTCGATTTTTGTTCAGGAAACGGTGCGGTTGCTTTTTTGTTGACCGGAAAAACCAAAAATCCTATTATCGGTGTTGAAATCCAAGACCGCTTAATTGATATGGCAAGAAGAACGGTTGAATTAAATCAGTTAAATGAAACAGTATCCTTTATCCAAGCCGATATTAACGAGATTACAGAACACATCAAACCCGATTCAGTCGATGTGATTACATGTAATCCACCCTATTTTAGAGACGTTCCTTCAAGTACGAAGAACAAGTTAACTGAATATACGATTGCACGTCACGAAGTTTTACTCAATCTCCCTCAACTCATGCTGCAAACGAGTCGTTTACTAAAGATGAATGGGAAAGCCTATTTCGTCCATCGACCGGATCGCTTATTAGATATGCTTGATACGATGCGAGATAATCGTTTAGCTCCTAAGAAAATTCAATTTGTTTATCCACGTGAAGGAAAGGAAGCAAACATGATTCTGATTGAAGGAATCAAAGACGGCAAGGAAGACGGCCTTCGTGTATTGCCACCCTTATATGTCCACGACGATAGCGGCGAGTATTCTAAGGAAGTGCAGGCGATTCTTTTTGGCGAACAGTAATAAGCAAAAACAGCAAGAAACGCGTCATTATTTTTACGTCCTCGAATGTGCAGACCGTTCTTATTATGCGGGCTACACAACCGAGCCTGAGCGCCGCTTGAAAGAACACAACAACGGCATCGGTTCGAAATATACGAAAAGCAGGCGGCCAGTGAAGATGATTCATCACGCTAGTTACCTGACGCGTAGTGAGGCAACCAAGGCAGAAGCTGCATTCAAAAAATTAACACGTAAACAAAAGGAAACGAAATTAATTCAGTGGGAACGAGGTGACGAACATGCTTGAGACACAAAAAAGTTTTGAGACCCAGACAACAGGTACGCTCTATTTAGTGCCGACACCGATTGGAAATCTAGGCGATATGACTTTCCGCGCGGTCGATATTCTCAAAGAGGTCAACTGGATTGCTGCCGAAGATACACGCAACACGCAACGCTTATTGAATCACTTTGGCATCGCGACCTCACAAATTAGTTTTCATGAACATAATACCCAAGAACGTATTCCGCAATTATTAGCTTTATTACAAAAAGGGGAAACGATTGCTCAAGTGAGTGATGCAGGCATGCCGTCGATTAGTGATCCTGGTTATGAATTAGTGCAAGCATGTATCGAGGCAAATATTCCTGTCGTGCCTTTACCAGGTGCAAACGCAGGTGTCACCGCTCTGATTGCTTCAGGCCTACAACCTCAACCTTTTACGTTCATTGGTTTTTTGAAACGAAAAAAGAAAGACCAAATCGAAGAGTGGGAAGCTTTGAAAAATAAAGAAGAAACGATGATTTTTTACGAATCACCTTATCGCTTAAAAGAATTCATTGAAAATTTGATCACCGTTTTAGGCGACAGCCGACGCGTGGTGATTTGTCGTGAGCTGACGAAGCGCTATGAGGAGTTTGTGCGCGGCTCGGCCAAGGATGTCCTTGAATGGGTCAAAGAACAAACAATTAAAGGCGAAATTTGTGTTTTGGTAGAGGGAAATCCGTCGCCAGACACGAATGAGCCGATTCTTTTCCCAGAAGACTTAAAAACTCACGTCACTTGGGTGATGGAACAAGACGGCCTTTCTTCCAAAGAGGGCATTAAACACGTTGCAAAATTAAGAAAAATTAAAAAACAAGACGTTTATCAAGCCTATCACGAGTTATAGAAAAGGGGTATTGGATGGTGTTTTATGGACTAGGAATTATCGCTAGTATTATATCGCTATCAAGTCATTGGATGAAGAAGTCACGTTCATTGACACTTACTTTCTTTTTGGTAGCTCTTTTTTTTATTAGTCTTGGCTTTTTACAAGGTAATGCAAGTATCGTGAGGCGGTTTGCGCATCTGATCTTTTTTATTGCTCCTTTTGCGTTGAGTGTTTTGAGTATCGGAATTCTCATCCATACTTTCATACGGCTAACGAAACGTGGCTGGTCGCGTAAATATGTAGTCTTGCTGCTAGCGTCACTGCTAATGCTTGGCATGATTGGACTTGTCTTCTTGAACCGAATTTGGTGGAAGCTAGAATTCTTTTATATTCTCAGCCTTTTGTTGGACTATTTTTTCTTATACATCGTTATGACTTTTATTCTTTTCCTCTTGTTAGTCTTTATCAAAGGCTTGCTAAAACCAACCTTAGCCAAAGATTACATCATTGTGTTAGGTATGGGGTTGTTACCAGATGGCTCATTCAGAAACTTGTTGAAATTTCGACTAGACACTGCTTTGCATTTTTATCAAAGGCAGACGAGTGAAAATGAATTGCCAGCTAAAATTATTGTGAGTGGCGGCAATGGGTCTGATAGTAGAACGCAATCTGAAGCAGCAGTAATGCGCGACTATTTAATTCAGCAAGGCGTTGACTCCGACAATATCTTAGTCGAAAGTGAATCGATCAATACCCATCAAAATTTTTTGTTCAGCAAACGTATGATGGAAGAAGGCGACGCGAATCGTGGCACGATTTTTATTACCAACAACTTCCATGTTTTTCGTAGCGGTTGGTATGCCCGCCAAGCAGGTATAAAAGCAGAAGGCATTGGCGCAAAGACACCATTTTATTATTTACCGTACGCCTTGTTCCGCGAATACCTGGCTTTGTTCTTGATTTTCAGATACGCACACATCATCGCAGCAGGTTTGTTTTTAACGTTATCATTCATATATTTTAGATGAGAAATCCCTTTAGCTGGTTTAGCTGGAGGGATTTTTTGTGGCGGAGATTTTGAAGTGAGCCGGCTATTTATAGGGGAACACTTCCCACTTAGGCTTGAACTCGGAAGAGAATTGGCTTTTCACAGGGGAACACTTCCACTTCAAGAAAATAAGGAAAAATAAGGAAAAAAGCGGTTTTACCGCTTTTCTTTTAAAACAAAAAAAGAGTGAATGCTCTCACTCTTTCATGTAATGCTATTATAGCTCTATTTTGTCTGCTGCTTGAGCCGCCATTAGATCGCGGATTTCTTTTAGATATTGTTCTGCTACTGGCACTTCTGCTTCGACTTCTTGTATGTCTGCTTCAGGGTGTTTTCTGCTGAATTTGTTCGCTGCTTTAATCACCATGAATAGGACAAGTGCGATAATTAAGAAGTCTATGATTGCTTGGATAAAGTTACCGTACGTTAACGTCGCGGATCCAATTTGGAAAGCAAGCTCTTCAATTGATGCTTGAGATGTTAAGGAAACAATTACAGGTGTAATAATGTCAGCTACTAATGAATTTACAATTGCTGAGAATGCTGCTCCAATGATAACCCCAACTGCTAGGTCAAGAACGTTACCACGCATAATAAACTCTTTGAATTCTTTTATCATAATCTGTCACCTCCCAACTTTTTCGATTCACAATCTTATTATAGTTTTACCATATGTACAAAAGCAACTAATAACCCGTTAAGTAAGAGTTCGGTTGGTAATTTTCTAATGGAAGACTCGCAGGTTTCCCTAATGCCAGCAAAGCAAGCTGAAAACCAATGAGTGGTCCGGTCGTTAAGCCAGAGCTACCAAGTCCGCTGGCGACAAGAATATTATTATTTTTATTCGGTAAATAACCAAAAAAAGGACTGAAATCAGACGTGTAAGCCCGTGTTCCAACTTTCGCTTCGACAAAAGTGGCCTCACTTAAATGTGAAAAAAGCTGCTTCCCTTGATCGATTAAGTTGGTTAGTTTTTCTTGATTGAGCGACAGGTCATAACCTTCGTCATTCTCATGAGTCGCACCAACAATCACTCGGCCGTACCCAATCGGTAAGACATCGACTTCACCTTCTGGCATAATCACCGGCTCGGTCTCATTATCCAGTTGCTCAGTCTGCAAAACCACCAGCTGTCCTTTTTGACCACGAATATCCACCTTCCAGCCAAGTGGTTCTAAAATTTGAGGCAACCAAGCTCCGACCGCCAAAATAAACGTTTCATCTGCGTCCGGTTTCTCATTTAGTGAAAAACGTTCGCGACGAAGCTGGCCACCGTTTTCCACCACATAGTTCAACAAGGATTGGACGAGCAAGCTACCGTCAACCCGAGCGCCTCCACCAACATAGAGGGCGTTTTTTTGTATTTGTAGCGTCGGCAAAAGTTCATCGATTTCTGCTTCAGTCAAAATAGTCAATTCACCAATCTCTGGAGCCGAAACGCGTCGTTTCAAGCCAATTTCATATTGCTCTTTCGTCGCTTTAGCAGTTTTCTTCAATAAAATCGCGCCGCTTTGGTGATAAAAGGATGTATCCGCACTGTCAGCCTCCAAATCAGCGATTAATTGATGATAAAAAGCAGCGCCCCCAGCTGCCAGGCGGTACCAATCCTTATTTCTTCTTTTTGATAACCAAGGACAAATAATTCCTGCTGCTGCTGAAGTAGCTTGGCCGGTTCCTTCGTCGTAAACAGTTACCTGATGGCCGAAGCGGGTTAAATAATAGGCAGCGGTCGCCCCAACGATTCCTCCGCCAACGATTGTAATTGGTTTTGTCATAGCATAAAACTCCTTTATAAAATGCGTTAAAGATATATCCTCATTATATCGTAACGTACAGCAAAAAAGCAGGGCGCATGCGTCCTGCTTTTACTAACATGAGAATTCAGTTCCGGTTGTGCCTCTAATTTGGCCTTCGCCTAAAATAATATATTTGTAAGACGTTAACGCCATTAACCCCATTGGTCCACGTGCGTGAAGTTTTTGTGTACTAATACCTATTTCTCCACCTAAACCAAAGCAACCACCATCCGTAAAGCGCGAAGAAGCATTGACATAAACAGCTGCAGAATCAATGTCATCCAGAAACTCCAGCGCAGTTTGATAATCTTCCGCCACGATTACATCAGAGTGTCCTGACGAATAGGTCTGAATGTGGTGAACAGCCTCATCATAATCTTTAACAACTTTAACCGCCAAAATGAAATCAAGGAATTCCGTTTCATAATCAAGATCAGTTGCAGGGACAACATCAGTCATCAACGCTTGTGTCTTCTCGTCACCGCGAAGTTCGACATTGTATTTCTTCAATTCTTTGTCAAAAATAGGTAGGAATTGATCCGCGATGGCTTCATGAATCAGGAGTGTTTCGGTGGCATTACAAACAGAAGGACGGTCGCATTTGCCGTTAATCAAAATCTGAGTCGCCATTTCCAAATCGGCCGTATCATCAATATATAAATGACAATTCCCAACGCCGGTTTCAATCACTGGTACGGTCGCATTCTTTAACACGTTTTGAATTAAGCCTGCACCGCCACGTGGAATTAAGCAATCTAAATACTCATTCATCCGCATAAATTCCGCCGCCAACTCTCTAGACGGATCAGGAATAAGTTGAATCGTTTCTTTTGGCAAGGCTGACGCCACCAATGCCTCTTGTAAAGCAGTCAAAATTGCTTGGTTCGAGCGCAAGGCTTCTTTCCCTCCGCGCAAAATCACCGTGTTACCTGACTTAAAACAAAGTGCCGCTGCATCCGCAGTCACGTTAGGGCGAGATTCATAAATAATTCCAATTACTCCTAACGGCACTCGCTGCTTGCCGATTCGTAAACCGTCCTCAGACGTAAACATATTATCAATATTACCAATCGGATCCGCCAATTGAGCGATTTGTGTCATACTATCAGCCATCGACTGGATGCGATCAGGTGTTAAGGTCAAGCGTTCAATTAATGGTCCAGTTAAACCATTTTCCTTCGCTTCAGCTAGGTCTTTCTCATTTGCGCTTAGAATGGTTTGCTCATGAGTGAGAAGAGCTTCCGCCATGGCAAGTAATGCCTCATTCTTTTTCGCAGTTTTTGTTTTTCGTAAGGTATTCGCAGCTTTTTTTGCTTGAACACCCATTTTTTCGAGTAAGTTAGTCATCATTTTTCCTCCTTGTAAAGAGCGTTCCAATCGTTCGACCATCTAAAATATCAAAAAGAATTGTTGGTTCCTCTGACAAAGCCAAAACCATTTCCTGGTTATTCGACAAAATTCGATGAGCCGCCTTAAGTTTCGTATGCATACCGCCCGTACCAAAAGAAGACCCTTGTCCGCCACCTTGCGACATTTCGTCATCACCAACGTCATGAATCGTATGGTAAAGTTTTGCATCTGGATGAGTTGTCGGATTTTTATCATAGAAGCCTTCAACATCAGACAACATAATTAATAAATCCGCATGAATAATCTCCGCAACAATCGCAGAAAGTTGATCGTTGTCACCAAATTTCGTCTCATGTTCTAACTCATCAACTGCAACAGCATCATTTTCGTTCACAAT
Organism: uncultured Carnobacteriaceae bacterium; assembly: GCA_964558995.1. GTDB lineage: Bacteria > Bacillota > Bacilli > Lactobacillales > Aerococcaceae > Jeotgalibaca. The sequence goes on from CAZLGI010000002.1 coordinate 17,717, forward strand.
CGGAATAATTCCCATTTCAAGCAAGGTCTCAAATGTGTTCACAACGTTTCGATGACTTTCAGGGAATTCAACGATATCACGGGTCATTAAAATCTGCCCAACAGTTTGCTGGTAATGTGAAAAGAAGCGACTATAGAGGTTCATCATTTCACTCTGACCAACTGCCGCAACAGCTTGCTGGTCACGAATTGTTTTTGGTCTCTCGGTTAAAAGTAATTTGCCCATGCCAATGCCGATTGCTCCAGATGATACAAGAATAATCTCTTTGCCTTTTTTACTAAGTGTCGTTAATACATAGGCCAAGCGATCGAATTGTTGATAATTAATTGTCCCGTCCGCACTCATAATGGAGCTCGTCCCAATTTTTACGACAATCCGTTTGTAGTTTTGTAAGTTTTTTCTAATGTTAGTCATACTGTTTCCTCATTTGCTTTTTTGTTACTGACTATACTAACATGGAATGAAGGAAATGATAAGGGCAAAAAAAGTTGCAAGAACGAATAACTCCTCCTATAATGGGTGTAAGCAAGGGAACCGTTACTCTTTTCAAACATTAAGGAGGCGATTTTATGACAGGATTGAACGACCAAATAATCATTCAATCAATGACATTTACCCTTGTGACAGTTAGATATCAAATGAGCCGTGCACTGAGGTAGCTACCTTGTGCGCTTTTTTTGTGGAGAAAGGAGCTGTATGTGATCGGTCAAACACTGAATCAAAGGCCCGTTTCCAAAAGCATTTTCCAACGTCGTAGAAAGCCACCAGTTTTTGAAATTATCACAATAAATAGAGGTGGGATTCAATGTTAAACATACAAAATAAGCAGATTGTCGGTAGGCAATGTCACAATCGTTTACGATAGAAAGGCAGTGTGATCCACCATCTCCGTAGCCTGCGGTAAAAGGCACTTATATGAACAATTTAAATAGAAGGTTTGCGACACGAAAGACGTCGCAGCCTTCTTTTTCTTTTGTCCAGAATGAAAACACGCTATAATAGAAGCAATACGAAGGAGGAAGGAAGATGACAGAGAAAAATCGGTATGTGTTTGGGTGTTTCGACACGGTGGAAGAAGTTGTGGATGTGATTAAGCATCTGAAGATGAAACAGCTAACGAACGAAGACATTACCCTTGTCACGCGAGAAAATTATCTGCCTCAGTACTCCAAACATACAAACATTAAATTCGCAACGGAAGAGCAAGTATTAAACCAAGGTGACACAAATGCAAGTCAGGGCGACAATCTTTGGGGAAAAGTGACCGACGCTTTTGCGGTGGAAAGTCGAACGACGAAGAGACCAGAAACCAATTACCGAACCGATGATGACCCACTTTACAGCTACCAAGAGCAGTTAGACCGAGGCTGCGTTGTGGTCATGGTAAAAGGGGTAAACATTCAACACGACCAAGATAACTAAAAGAAAATGAGGGAAATACATGAAACGACAGCAAGCATCAAATTGGCTAACACGATTTATTTGGTTAGCGGGTTTTGTTTTACTAATTATCGGGACAAACTATTTACATGATGACGTACTTTGGCGACTAGGGACTGGAGAAGGTACCTATCCATTATTCGTTTGGCTTAGCTTTTTAATCCCTTTTTTGACAGGTATGTACTTGTCATTATTGGTTTTTCCACGAAAAGGACGACTAAACGATCCGTCTTTATTTTGGGTCATCGCCTTACCAATCACCATCATTGCGGTATTAAATCCATTGTTAAATACCATATCGATTCCATTGCCAGATGTCATCAACTGGTTAGTCGAAACGCTAAACAAAGGCAACGTGTTAACGCTTGCTGCCGGCTTAACGATTTTACCAAGTATAAAGAACAAATAAAAAAAGCAGCTTCCGCAATGGGAGCTGCTTTTAAGGAGTTGTTCTTTACTTGGAGGAGCAAAGAATAAAAAGATTGTTTGTGATTGGCTTACTCTTATAATAGACTCTAAATATGAAGAAAGTATGAATGCTTTGGTATGATTTTGGGACTTTTCAAATTTATTATTTTTTAAAGAAAAATGGTATACTAAATACAGAAACTAGTAGGAGGCGTCACTGATGAAAATTGCATTAATTGCACACGATAGAAAAAAAGACTTAATCATCCAATTATGTACGGCTTACAAGCCTGTTTTAGAAAAACACGAATTATTTGCGACCGGAACAACGGGTTTACGCATTCAAGAAGCGACTGGTTTGGAGATTACACGATTTAAATCTGGTCCATTAGGCGGCGATCAACAAATTGGAGCCCTAATTTCTCAAAATGAAATGGATTTGGTCATTTTCATCCGGGACCCATTAGCAGCAATGCCACACGAACCAGACGTGACTGCCTTAATACGTTTGAGCGATGTTTACGACATCCCATTGGCAACCAACATTGGTACGGCAGAAGTACTATTAAGAGGATTGAATGCAGGTTATTTAGACTGGCGCCAATTTTATAATAGAGATGAAAAAGATGATTTATCTCCTGGCTTTTAGGGGAAAGTAGATATAGATAGCCGCAAACATTGAGCCTAATGTTTGCGGCTATTTTTTAAAGAGAGCTGTTACGCTCATGAAATTGTCCTTATTATCCAGAGTAAGGACAAATTTAGACGAGATCGAGAAAAAATGTCCCTATTCTTAATAATAAGGACAAATTATTAGAATAGAGATTAACTGCTCCTGACCTCATAGAGCAATTAAATGAAGGTCTGTTTTCATATTTTGCACCACACAAATTTAACATAATCAAATTTGTAAAAAAACGCGACGTTATAATTGTTACTATACTGGGCGACGGCTAAAATAAACGTGTAGATGAATACACAATATGATTTAATAATTGAAAAAAGAAAGGAGTTAGATTCATGTTTAATAAAAAAGCACGCTTATTATTTTCTCTTTTAACCTTAACGTTATTAACCGCATGCGGGAACACAACTCAAGCATCAGATGGATTGGAAGATGTCGAGGCAGCGATAACAAAGAATAGCAATTTGGAAAGTGGCATATTTGAAACGACTCAAACAATGAAAAGTGACGGAAATGAACACGAACAAAAAGTAGAGGGCGCCTTTATAAGAAAAGGAACGAAAGATTATGACTGGTACAGAACAGTCTATTATGAGAGTAGTAATGAAGATAACTTCAGCACGATCGTTGAAATTGATGGCAAGCAACTCGTAAATTCGTCTCCTGAAGAAACAGTGTGGAATGAAGCACCTGAAGCGACAGCGAACTTAAACAATCAAATCGGTCCACTATTAGAGGTCGAAGATTATGAAATTGAGTTAGTCACAACTGAAGAAATTGATGGCGAAACGTATTATTATGTGACCTTGGATGCATTACATGGCGAGCAAGTCAAAAAAGATGCGGTAGATGCATTAAAAGAAAATATCAAAATACTAAAAGAGACAAACGCTGGTGAAGATGTCATTAAAAATATAGAAGAAGAAATCGAGCGACGAGAGCAAGCGACCTATAGTGATTTTGTATACACTTATAAAATCGATGAAGACGGCTATGTAACTCATGCTGAATTTGAATCTAAAATGGTAGAGGCTACGGGAACGGAATTTGAATTTATAAGTTCATACACATTAACAGACTATAATCTGATGGATCTGTCGAATTTGCTTCCTGAGGTTGAATAAAGAATTGATGATTCCATTTACTGTTTCATACAAATATGTTTTCTAAAATAAAAAAAGAAAGTGAACGCCAAAAAAATCGGCGTTCACTTCCTTTTTTATTACAATTATAAATTAATCGGTTTACCACCGGTCACTCCATAAATTTGGCCGGTAATATAACTTGCTTCATTTGAAGCTAATAAAACATAAACTGGCGCAAGTTCGACTGGCTGTCCGGCGCGACCTAGTGGACTGTTTTGTCCGAATGTTGGGATTTGTCCGTCCAATTTCCCATTGTCTAATTGGAGTGGTGTCCAGATTGGGCCTGGCGCGACTGAATTCACACGTACGCCTTTATCTGCGAAGTAGGACGATAGTGAGACGGTGAAGTTACTAACTGCACCATTTGTCGCCGCATAATCCATTAATGGTTCACTTGGGTCAAAAGATTGAACAGATGTCGTCGTTATAATCGCGCTACCTGGTTCTAAATGCTTTTCGGCAGCTTTGACAGTTTCGTACATACTAATAATATTTATTTTGAACGTATCTTCCACCTGTTTCATTGTTAAATCGCTTAAGGAAGGTTGGGCAATTTGTTGGGCAGCATTTAAGACTAAAATATCTAGAGCACCAAATGCTTCAAGGGTTTTGGTTACGATATCTGTCGCCGCTCCATCATTTCTTAGGTCATAAGGTAGAAGCAGGGCTTTTCTGCCTTCTTTTTCGATTAATGCTTTTACTTCATTGGCGTCTTTTTCCTCACCTGGTAAAAAGTGAATCGCTACATTTGCGCCTTCACGGGCATAAGCAATCGCCGCAGCACGACCAATTCCAGAGTCGCCTCCAGTAATTAAGGCATTGCGTCCTTCTAAACGGTTGTAGCCTTTGTAGGATCCTTCCCCACAATCAGGCTTCGGCATCATGTCATCTTGCAGGGCTGGAGTGTCTTGTTCTTGTTCCGGGAATTTGTCCGTGTAATACAACTTACGTGGATCAACTAAATTTCGGTTCGTCATCAAAATCTCTCCTTTTTAATTTGCTACATATTAAGGATAAGGAATTTAAAGGCAAAACACTATTAAAACGCATTGTTCATCCTAAAGTTCTTTTTACGTTGAAACTGACTCATCAATCACTGTGAAAGAACATTCAAAATATTGTCACAAATGAACGCTGGTTGCTTACCGTACTTTATTTTAAAAAATTAAGAAAAACCATATGGAAATCAACAGAAAAGGGTTTGTAATAGTGTTGTATCACTGGTTCTGAAAATGAAACGAAACCATCGCCAAGTCATCATTCTACCTGTTGAGAGCAACTATCATTTCACCTTAAATTGTGAGATAATGATAACTACATTTGAACAGTCAATAGGGAGGATGGTGAGTATGAAGAAAAAGAGTAGTCTAATAGGTTATCTTTTTGTTTCTGTGTCTGGAATCTTGTGGGGGTTAAATGGCTACTTTGTTAGTCGAATGGCTAGCGTTGGAGCATCGCCTTTAATCACAGCATTTTCTGGACACTTTTTAGCGCTCTTACCGTTATTAGTAATTTTGCTTATGAACAAAGGAGTCGCCGGACTAAAGATTTCAAAGAAAGGTCTATTTTATAGTATTTTATTAGGAGCTCTGACAAAGGGAATCTTTAAAATAGCAACAGATACGTCCATTAGTTTAATCGGCGTATCAACAGCATCAATCTTAATGTATCTTGCACCTGTGTTCACCGCAATGATGTCCATGATTTTTTTCAAGGAACGTTTACGCGGCTATCAACATGCTGCATTAGTCTTAAATCTCCTTGGCTGTATTTTGATGGTCACGGGTGGGAACTTTGAAGAATTAACAATTTCTGGACTAGGTTTAACTCTTGGAGTTTTGGCTGGTTTTTTATATGCATTAAATACGATTATAGGAAAAGTGGCAACGAGTGGTGATGATCCATTGACAATGACATTTTACATGTTGCTGTTTAGTGCATTAACAATGGGAATTATTTCTAAACCTTGGGAACATCTGTCGTTACTTGGCGAGAGCACATTTGTATTCTGGGCGATTATTAATTCATTAGCGACCGGTTTAATTGCGAATATCCTTTTTTTAAGAGGACTTTCGATGAATGTGGATGCGTCAAAAGTAACGATTATTACATCAGTTGAAGTGATTGTTGCATCACTATCAGGTGTGTTGTTACTAAACGAACAGATTAATTTAGTAGGCTTTGTTGGAATTGTTTTGATGATGTTCTCGATTGTTGGGATGAACGTTGACCTCCCAGTAAGGGCAAAAGGAAAGCCAGACGTTATATCGTCTCTTGAATCTCGTTAATAAAAAATATGGAAATAGAAAAGGAAGAATGTACATGAAAAAATTCACCAACGCAGTTATTTACGGACAAAAAGATGCGAATGAAATATTAGTGGAAAATGGGAAAATCAAGGCAATTGGTAAAAATCTTGGCCCAGCAGATGAAACAATCGACTTAGGCGGCAAGCTTGTTACAGCACCTTATGTTGATCCACATCTACACCTTGACTATGTTTATACATTATCAGAACTTGGAAAAGAAAGCGGCGGTTCAACGACACTATACGGTGCGATTGAAATGTGGCCGAAATTCAAGGAAAACTTAACGATTGATAGTGTTAAAAAGTTAGCACTACGCGGAATTAAAGATGAAGTATCGCAAGGTGTTCAACATATTCGTACGCATATTGATGTCACTGACCCAAGCTTCACTGCTTTGAAAGCAATGTTAGAGCTTCGTGAAGAGGTTAAAAATATCGTTGATATCCAAATTGTTGCTTTCCCACAAGAAGGCATGTACACCTACAAAGGTGGACGTGACTTAGTTGAAGAAGCATTGAAAATGGGTGCAGACGTAGTTGGTGGAATTCCTCACTACGAACCAGCAAGAGAGTTCGGAGAAAAATCAGTTCACGACATCGTTGAACTAGCATTGAAATACGACAAACTAATTGACGTTCATACTGACGAAACAGATGATCCACAATCACGTTTCGTAGAATTATTAAACGCACTCGTACTGATGGAAGATTACGGCGAAAGAGCAGTAGCGAGTCATACATGTTCATTTGGTTCAGCTGACAACTCTTACGCACAAAGAATGATCGACCTATTCAAAAAGAGCAAGATGAACTTTATCGCTTGTCCAACTGAAAATGCATACTTGCAGGGCCGTAACGATACGTATCCGAAACGCCGTGGTTTGACCAGAGTGAAGGAATTCATGCAAGAGGGGATCAACGTTGCCTTTGCCCAAGATTCCATCAATGATCCATGGTACCCAATGGGGAATGGAAACATGATGAACATCTTGGATAACGGTATCCACTTGGCACAAATCATGTCGCCGGAAGAAATCGAAAGAGACTTGGACTTGATTACTGTGAACGGTGCCCGCGCTATGAACATCCAAGACACTTACGGTTTAGAAGCTGGTAAAGCAGCGAACTTTATCGTATTGGATGGCAACAGCCCATTCGATGTTATCCGCAACCGCGCAAGCGTCCTGGCTTCCGTGCGGAACGGCGAATACCTATTCAAGAAGAAACCAGTTGAGTTTGATGTGGCGCTTGATTTGGGTGTGGATTACTAATCGTTTGTAACCACCTTTAACGCTTGATTTTTTAGGAGATTATGCGATAATAAAGATACAAAAAAGGGTTCACAACAAGCCAAAGCCATCCGTCGTGCAGAACGGATGGCTTTTTTTCATTCTCTAAGAGAATGGGCTAGGCTATCTGTCTTTTTTGTTGTGTTTGCTATCTAGCCATTTGATGATGTAGTGTGCAGCTACAGCACCCGTGACAGCGACAACAAGCTCCAAAAAAGGGTTCACAACGTCGCCTCCTTTCTTGCTGAGGATTTCAGCCAGAAAAGGTGACAGCTATTTTATTGTATCATTGCTTCGTTACTTTTGTAAAAACGTTTTCAAAACGATGTACCAAGCAAGAATTTATGATATACTACCACTAATAAAAAGAAATGAGGGAAGAAAAATGTATTCGATGAGATTGCGCTTTGTGACTTTGAATCGTTAATTGAATAACCATTCAAGGTCCTGTTTATATGACAGATACAAGGGAGCAGTCTGCCCATTTTTCTTTCCATTCGGAATCCGTATACTCGTCAAAAAGAGATAGCAGGTCTATCTCTTTTTTGCGTACCCAAAAATGGGTGGCGTGCCCTTCTGTGTATAGAACATGGCCTCTAAAAAAGGAGTGTCTATACATGCAAGTATTAGAAATAAGAAATGTAGTAAAAAGTTACCAAAACAAGGAAGTAATAAACGTCGAACACTTGACCGTTTCTCAAAATGAACGGGTTGGTATCATCGGCCGAAATGGGCAGGGGAAAAGTACACTGCTGAATTTGATTAGCGGTGCCATCCAGCCGGACCAAGGAACGGTTCAGCGTACCATTGATTTTCAGTATTACCGGCAAATTGCTGATGTGGATGAGCAGGGATATGAAAAGATGGATCCCGCACTATTGGCAAAGCTCCAAGTTCCGCGGCATGAAGCGAAACACTTTAGTGGTGGTGAGGAGGCACGCTTCCGTTTGGCGGAAATTTTCTCTGGCTATGAGCTGGGTCTTTTGTTGGACGAACCGACCACACATCTGGATACGGACGGGGTGAATTTCCTGATTGAAGAGCTGCGCTACTATTACGGCACGCTCCTGGTCGTCAGCCATGACCGTCATTTGCTCGATGAGGTGGTTGATAAAATCTGGGAAGTGGCGGACGGCAGCGTCACCGTTTATGAAGGCAACTACACCGCCTACCTTGAACAAAAAGAGCAGCACCGCCTGGAGCAGGCGCGTGCGTACGAGCACTATACAAAAGAAAAAGGCCGCCTGGAAAAAGCGGCCCAAAAGAAGCAAGAACAAGCCCAGAAGCTGGCAAAGGCTAGTGCCAAACAGAAGAGCCGCAATATCAAACCGGACCGCCTCTCCTCCAGCAAACAAAAAGACACCGTCCAAAAGGCCGCCCACAAAGCGGCCAAGGCGATGGAGAAGCGGGCGGAACAACTGGAAGCCGTCGATTCCTTGAAACAGGAAAAAGCCATCCAATTCCCGGTGCCCGAGCATCTGGAAATGCACAATAAGTTTCCGATTATGGGTTCGGATGTAACCATCCAAAAAGGCGATCAGTTCTTATTGGAAAAAGCTAATTTCCAATTCCCACTGGGTAAGCGCATCGCTCTGGTTGGTCCGAACGGGTCGGGAAAATCCAGCTTGTTGCAGCACATTCTATCTCACGGAGAAGGCATCACGTTATCCCCGAAAGTGGTCTTTGCCACTTACCAGCAAATGGACTATAAACTGGTGAAAGAGATGGATCTGCTGGCTTACCTGGCTGAGGAATCTGCGTATCAAGAACCCGTTTTACGGGCGATACTAAACAATCTGGGCTTCAGCCAACTAGAAATCAGGAAGTCCATTACCAACTTAAGCGGTGGCGAAGCGACCCGGCTGGCTGTGGCAAAACTGTTCGCACAACCCAGCAATGTCCTGGTGCTGGACGAGCCTACCAACTTTATTGATATCCAAACGATTGAAGCCTTGGAAGTATTGATGAAGAGTTACCCGGGCACGATTCTCTTTACCTCCCATGATGAGTACTTTGTCAATCATGTGGCTGAACAAGTGTGGGAGATTAGCAACAAAAAGATGATGCTGCAAAAAGGAGAACCGCTATAAATCCTTTCCATTTCAAGGAAACGATTTCTGTGTTACAATGTAACATAAGGAGGGGTTATCTATGGCAACCATTACCATTCGCGTTAGTGAAGAAGAAAAAGAATGGCTCTCGTATATGGCAGAGTTTTACGGCATCTCTTTATCTGAATTAATCAAAACCTATTCAATGGAAGAACTTGAAGATGAGTATGATTTACAAATTGCTGAAATCGCGCATAAAGGATGGGTGGAAACGGGCAAGGAAACAGTCTCGATGAATGAACTTTTAGATGAATTCGGAGGACTATAATTTTGGCCTACCGACTCGAATTTACCCCAGATGTTCAAAAGCAATTGCGTAAAATGGATAGGTATCAAGCAACTTTGCTAACAAGGTGGCTCTACCAACACATTGACGGTACTGAAAACCCTCGTGAACAAGGAAAGGCTTTGACAGGAAACCGTCAAGGCCAATGGCGATATCGCGTGGGAAATTATCGGATTATCGTGGAAATTGAGGATGACCGATTGGTTGTGACGGCAATTCAAGTAGGGCATCGGAAAAATATTTACCACTAGTCTGCTAAATTTTATTTTAAAACCGTCTACAGGAGAAACTGTAGACGGTTTTTCATAATCCATTAGAAGGATTACTTTTCAGAAGAATACTCCTATCCGAGTTGACGTTAATGGGAAGAACAAGGGAGAAATTCCTTTACTTCTGTCTACTTTTTCCAAAAGTGAGAAGAAGTAGCGGGATTATGTGGGGACTTCTTCCCAGTTAAGGGAAAAGTGGGAAGAAGTTTGGCTAAAAGTGCCTTACATTTTCCCACTTTTTATCCCATTGAAAGTGCACAACATGATCTTTCCCTGGTAAAAACAATTCCTTGGGATAAGGCAAAGCTAATTCAGGCATATTGCTGGGACTAAAATACTGAAGTTCGGCTGTCTCATTATCAATTGGACTTAACTCACCACTTTGAATTTGGCACTCGAACACAGTGACGTTGTATTCCACCTGATGGCCATTTGAATATTGGTAACGAAAGTCTTTTCCACCAAATACGCCTGTCAGTTTCTTCGGCAATACAAATAGTCCCGTCTCTTCCCGCACTTCCCGCACAACTGCTTCAGCGGGAGCTTCCCCAATCTCGATTGCGCCAGCCGGAAGGCTCCACTTTTCACCGTTCCCTTTGTTCTGCAGTAAAATTTCTCCTAAATCATTTCGAACAATTCCCGCTACACTAGGCATGAAAATGAGTTCATTGCCGACTTTTTCACGGAGGTTTTTATAATACTCTGACATGCCCATTTTTATTCTCCCACTCCTCCCGCAAAATCCCCATGCGGATGGAATCGTAGTAGTGCCCCTCATAGTAACGCACTCTCCGGATGCGTGCTTCCATTTTCATGCCCAACTTTTCGCCGACGCGAATCATGCGCTCGTTACCGGACCAAGTCGCAAAACCAACCCGCACAATGGGCAAGGTGCGGAACAGGTGGTCAAACCACATGCGGAAAGCCCGGGTACCGATTTGTCTGTTCCAATTCTCCGCTTGGTAAAGGACAATCCCCGTCTCTAGCCATTTTGAGGCTTCATCTTCCCAGTAGTAGGAGACGATCCCGACAAAATGACCGTTTACCTCCACTGCCCAAAAATTATCGCGTCCCAGCCATTGATCGGCATCCTCGCTGAATTCCTCAAAGGATTTGGACACGTGTGGGTAGTAAGGGGCATCCCATTTTTTCCACTCCGGTGCATGATCCTTGAAGGCCAGTTCCCAAAAAGTCAGCAAGTCTTTCTCTTCCATGGGCCGGATAATCAGCTCATTATCTTGGTACATACGAACCCTCCTTTTATGTATTTTTAGCATACCATTATTTCTTAGGAATGCTAATATGAAAGGAGCCGAAGGTAAAGGGGAAAAACAAATGGAATTAACAATTTTGTATGACTTCGTCGAGCGTAAATTAGGAGACGATGTGACTGGCCATGACTTAAACCACATCAAGCGTGTGGAAAATTTAGCGGTACGGATCGCGGAACAGGAAAAGAGGACCCCGGAGGAAATCACCATCATCCGGGCAGCCGTATTGCTGCATGATGTGATTGATGAAAAAGTGACAGATAGCGTGGCGAAGGCGAAACAGGAAGAGATGGACATCCTTGAGGAAAGTGGTGCCACACCGGACGAAGTGGCCGTTATTCAAGACACCATCGAAAACATGTCCTATTCAAAAAATTTGAAGCAGAAGCACAAATTGACGAAAATAGGGGAAATCGTCCAGGATACGGATCGGTTGGATGCCATTGGCGCGATTGGGGTTGCGCGTGCGTTTTACTACGGCGGATCCAAGGGGCACGAAATGTATGATGATACCGAACCAACTGTGGCAGACCAGCTGGATGAAAGCAGCTACCGCAAGTCAACGAATGTCGTGAACCATTTTTATGAGAAGTTGTTACGTCTGGAAGAATCGATGAATACCTTGGAAGGGAAGCGGATTGCGAAGAGTCGGACGGAGTTTATGCAGAGTTTCCTTGCCCAGTTGGATGCAGAAATAAAAGGGGAAGCTTAGTAGACACAGTTTGCTATAATCATTCTTCCTTTCTCGCAGCTGTTGTGATGTATGTGAAGCATTACTATAGAAAAAATAACAGGTGAGCTCCTATAGAAGAGTTCACCTGTTATTTTTACATGCCGCCAATTCCATGCATCACTACCACCAACGCAGCTGTGTTGAAGGTGATGGCCGAGAGGAAAACAGCAAAGGCTCGGTTGTTGCGAAACTCCTTCAGCGAGAAAAAGCCAGCTGCCAGAATCAAAACCACCCAAACAAATGTAAAGAGAAAATCAGCAACTTCTACAGGCAGCAAAACATAGAAGTCGATCAGGAAAAGGAGCCAGTTAATGATGATGGCGCTCAATGAAAGAGCAGAGCCCCGATAAGGCGAGACGCGACGCGGTTGTTTTTTTACCAAAATAACAGAAACGATAACCGCAGAAACAAACACGATTAAAAGCAATAAAAAGAAGTAACCGAAAAAGCCCATTGGACACACTCCTTTCGTTATTGAACAGGGGGCAAAGCAGCGTGTGGATACTGAATGGCAATCCGGTTTTCCGGCTTGGCATCAAAGAGGTACAAAACAATGAGGAAGCACCATTCCAGTGGTTTCATCAAAACGTAGATGGCATCCGCAACGTAAGGGGAATGGATGTGCCTGGCTATTGGGTAGCCTACAGTGTCATAAGTTGTCCGCACGGCCCGGTGAAACCGGGGCAGCCGTTCTTCCAGCAGCTGCTCGAAGGCATTCGCGACGCATAGCTGGCGGTTCACAATCACCTCGTGGCCGTGCCGCTTGCCGGTGCGGATTGGTTTGACGACTTCTCGATGTCCACCTGCTGCGACGGTACACAAGTAATGCTCGTCTCTTATGATGTTTTGCGGGGCGACCTTTTGCGACATCGTCCAATCAGCCGTTTCGGTCCAGGCTTTGATGAAGCTGTCTGGTTCCTGACCAAAAAGG
>CAZLGI010000002.1:30602-31027 GCA_964558995.1 uncultured Carnobacteriaceae bacterium
AGACCGCTACGATGATGCCCAGTAAAGGGAGGGCGGTAAGGAACGCGAGCCAGGGCCAGTTGGCAGCGTGATTCAACAGCTGCGTCATGGGACTGTTTTTATAAGTATTTCCCTGTGCCTCGCCTACCACCTGCCTGATGGTCCGGATTGCGATCACGACGCAGTTCAAAGGAAATACATACAGCAGAAACATCAGCCAGTGTAACCGGTTAAAGATTTGGATGCACCATAATAGGGCGACAGCGATGCCCAAATAGAGCGCCGAAATACATAACACCGCCAGCAGCGGAGGCAACCTTTTTAAGGGAACGAAGCGGAGCACCAAGTAGCCTATAAAAGCTACCACGGCAATCGTAACCACTGTAAAGAAAGAGCTGGTGTGGATGGGCGAATGGAGTTGGTTGTTATAGAGTTGCACGCTCCAA
>CAZLGI010000003.1:0-26460 GCA_964558995.1 uncultured Carnobacteriaceae bacterium
TACATGAATAAAGTTCGGTGAATACGATGAGAATAACACCCTTGCGCCTCTCATTATTAAACAATTGTTTTGCACATCAAATGTTACTTCGCGCCATTTAAACATAAAAAAAAGACCGACGCATAAAAACGCCCGTCTTCCTTCTATATAATATTACTACGCTCTTTCAATTAGTTCTTCAATCGTATCCAATAAGCTCTCCGTATTATTCGAGCCAATCACTTTCTTACTTGCACGCTTCACTTCATCTGTCGCATTTTCCATCGCAAAGCTAAAACCAACTTCCTGCAACATCTCCAGATCATTCGGACTATCGCCAAAAGCAGCCGACTCTTCCTTCGTCACGCCCCAGCGCTCTTGAAGTAATTTGATTCCTCGACCTTTGTTAATATTTGGCTGCATCAAATCGACAAATCCATACCCACTCGATACGGGCGTCACCTCACCTACCAACTCGCCGTGCAAGTAATCAAGGACGTGAGTTACCTGTGACTCTTCAAAAGCTGTCGCAAACTTAAATATTTCATCGTCTAGGTTTTCCAAAGACGACACCTTTTCTAACAAAGGATAATAGCGTCTGAACATATTATAATAGTCGTCGGCAATCTCTTCATGTACATAGGCAGATTTCTTCCCACACATGACAAAAGGAACATCACTATACCGCTTCAACACATCTCGAACTTTTTCTACAAGGTGCCAATCCATAATCGAACTGTCAATCTCTTGACCATTCTCTACTATATAAGCACCATTCTCAGCGATGAACGTCATCTTATCCGTTATCTCGCTGAAGTACTTCCTTAATTGTGGCAAAGGGTTTCCACTGGCGCCTACAAAATGAATCTCCTTCTCCTGCATTTTTTCAAAAAGTTGCTTAAAACGGTCACGATTATAGGTCATCTTATCATTTACAAAGGTACCATCCATATCAACAGCAATTAGTTTAATTGTCATTTGTTTGCTCCTTAATTAGCTGATTTATTCGTTCTTTAATTAAGTATTTCATACTCACACAGGCAATGCAATTTAATACCCTTGCATAAGCAGGTCGAAGTGTTTGACCAAAAGATTGAAGATTGATAAGCTAGTAGGCAATTAGTTGCGAACGCAACGGAAAAGAGGCTAAGAATAAAATGGAACCAATCATGCGCTATATTAATCGAACGACTCGACTAGGTACTCTCTATCGCAATGAAAAATTAAAAAAAGTTGAATTGAAAGGCATCCATCATTCCTATATTTTGAATATTTGTCGTAACCCAGGAATCTCACAAGAAAAATTAGCGAAATTAATTTTTGTTAATAAGAGCAATGTTGCCCGTCAACTTGCATTTTTAGAGAAAAAAGGCTTTATTTACCGCACCCCTAGTCCGACCGATCGTCGTGAACTATTAGTCTACCCCACAGAAAAAGCGCATGAGGTACGTCCGATTGTGAATGACACTTTAAGATACTGGAATGAAGCAATTTTAGAAGACTTTACACCAGACGAACAAGAGATGCTCATTTCAGCCATGAAAAAAATCATGGATCGTTCAAAAAAGATTGTTGACGGTTTACCCGATATGTAACGAAGGAGGATTTCACTTTGAACTTATTGCTCGATTACGTTAGACCCCACTCAAAACGAGTGGGTAAAGGAGTATTCATTAAATTTATTGGCACACTATTGGATTTAGTCCTGCCATGGATACTTGCATATATTATCGATTCGGTCATTCCCCTACGTGACTACAACCAAATTATTTTTTGGGGTGTTGTCATGATTCTCACTTCGATTTTGTCTGTAATCTTAAATATTACTGCCAATCGAATCGCTTCGGCAGTTGCCAGGGATAGTACTGAAAATATTCGTCATGACTTATTTGAAAAAATCACGTATCTCTCTGCCAACCAATTGGACATCTTTGGAATTCCCTCTCTAGTCACCCGTTTAACAACGGATACGTACAATGTGAATCACACGATTGGCCGCGTTCAAAGGATGGGAATTCGAGGGCCGATTCTTTTACTTGGTGGAATTATGATTACGTTAACTTTAGATCCTGTGTTAACTTTAGTCCTGATTGGAACCATGCCTTTTATTGGTATTACGGTTTACCTTGTTTCCAAATATGGTATTCCTCAGTTTTCAAAGTTACAAGAAAAAGTTGATGGCCTTGTTCAAGTAGTTCGTGAAAATATTACTGGTTCAAGAATCATCAAAGCTTTGTCAAAAGGAAACTATGAGAAGAATCGTTTCTCGGATGCAAATGACACGGTTGTCAAAGCTGAAAGAAAAGCAAACTTGACTATGGCAGTTAACTCACCACTAATGAGCTTTTTCTTAAATACCGGCTTAACGATTGTAATCGTTGTCAGTGCCTACCGAATTAACAGCGGCATGATCCAACCTGGTGTTTTAATTGCGTTCTTGTCTTATTTTACAATTATTTTAAATGCAATGATGGGGATTACGCGTATCTTTGTGGTTATTTCACGAGGACTTGCATCGGCAGATCGCATTACAACGGTGCTTGAAACCGAACCTGATTTGCTACTCGAAGAAGATGATACCATAGAAACTGATGATTTTATTACGTTCGATAATGTGTCCTTTTCCTACTATAAAGACCAAGATACTCTATCAAATATTAACTTTACTTTGAAAAAAGGAGAAACACTGGGAATTATTGGCCCAACTGGGTCTGGTAAATCGACCATCATTAAGTTGCTAATGCGTTTGTACGATACAAACGAAGGTGCGATTCGCATCAATGGAAGAAACGTGAAAAACATTCCGACTGAAGAACTGCATACTTTGTTCGGCGTTGCGTTCCAAAGGGATATTTTATTTGCGGAAACGATTCAAGAGAACATTGCCTTTGGACGTGATTTACCGATTGATGAAATTGTTCGTTCAACGGACTTTGCTCAGGCAGATGAATTTATTGATTCGCTACAAGCTGGCTTGAAGCATGCAGTTAATACGAAAGGCTCCAACTTAAGTGGTGGTCAGAAACAGCGGATCATCGTGTCGCGCGCATTGGCAGGAGAACCTGATATTTTGATTTTAGATGACTCATCTAGTGCGCTTGACTATCAAACAGATGCCAAATTACGTCGTGCGATTAATAACAACTTCCAAGAAACAACGAAAATTATTATTGCGCAACGCATCTCTTCGATTCAACATGCGGATCATATCCTTATGCTGGAGGACGGTAAAATCATTGGCTATGGAAAACACAACGTCCTTCTAGAGGAAAACGAGAGCTATCAAGAAATCATTGACTCTCAAATGGGAGGTGATGACCTTGCAAGCTGACAATAAATTAAAATCAAATCCTATGAAAATTATTAAGCGCTTATGGGGCTACCTTTACCAGCACAAATGGTTGTTACTGATTGCAATTGTCACGAATTTAGCTAGTGCCATTTTCGCCCTCCTTGGTCCGATGCTGTCAGGTTTTGCGATTGATGCCATTGAACCTGGTAAAGGCAATGTTATTTTCCAACGTGTCTTCTACTTCGCTTCCTTAATGTTGTTCTTTTATATTTTATCTTCTATCTTACAGTATTTAATGCAGGTTTTAATGACGGTGATTACGCAACGAACCGTTCGTCAAATGCGTAAGGACGTGTTTGATAAAATGATTGACTTACCAGTTGGCTATTATGACACTCACTCGGTCGGGGATATTTTGAGTCGAATCACTTATGATATTGATACGATTAATACATCTTTATCAAACGATTTTATTCAAATTTTAACGAGCTCAGTCACAATCATCGGAGCACTGACGATGATGTTTATCATTTCGCCACCTTTAATTCTTGTCTTTCTTATTACAATTCCAATGTCAATTATGCTGACTAAGTATATGACTGGCAGATTCCGTCCGCTCTTTCGTAGACGTTCGGCTAAACTTGGAGAATTAAATGGCTTTGTCGAAGAAATTATTTCAGGCCAGCAAACAATTAAAGTTTACAACCAAGAAGAAAATATTATTAGTCGATTTGATGAGAAAAATATTGAAGCAGTCAATGCGTACTATGACGCCGATTATTACGGAAGTATGGTTGGACCGTCTGTTACCTTCATTAACAGTCTGTCCTTATCCTTAATTAGTGTGTTTGGAGCCTTCCTCTTTATTTTAGGAAATCTGACACTAGGTAACCTATCATCCTTTGTTCTCTACTCGCGTCGTTTTTCTGGTCCGATTAATGAAATTTCGAATATCATTAGTGAACTACAATCAGCCTTCGCTGCGTCTGAACGGGTTTTTAGACTGATTGACGAAAAACCTGAAGTTGATGATGTCAAAGACGCTTATGAATTCGATAATCCAAAAGGCTATGTTTCTTTAGAAAATGTGTCTTTTGGTTACTCTAATGATGAATTGATCATTCGTAATTTGAACTTAGAAGTTGAAGCTGGTAGTACGGTTGCGATTGTGGGCCCTACTGGAGCTGGAAAAACGACTTTGATAAATTTACTAATGCGTTTCTACGATCCTCAAGAAGGTGTCATTCGTTTAGACGGCGTGGATATTAAAAAAGCTACGCGCGAAAGTTTGCGCTTGTCTTACGCAATGGTTTTACAAGATACCTGGCTCTTTACTGGTACCGTATTTGAAAACCTTGCTTATGGAAAAGAGAATGCGACTTTAGAGGATGTTCAAGAAGCGGCCAAATCCGCCATGATTCATAATTATATTATGTCTCTACCTGATCAATACGAGACGGTGCTCGATGACGATGGCATGAATATTTCTCAAGGACAAAAACAACTCTTAACAATTGCTCGTGCGATGTTGTTGGATGCGAACTTGCTAATATTGGATGAAGCAACTTCAAACGTTGATACCAATACAGAATTGAAAATCCAACAAGCGATGCAGACTTTAATGGAAGGAAAAACCTCTTTCGTTATCGCCCACCGCCTGTCAACGATTCAACATTCTGACGTTATTTTAGTTGTTGATGATGGCAATATCGTAGAAAAAGGCTCACACAAGGAGCTGTTAGGTGGAAATGGTTTGTATCATCGTTTGTATCATTCGCAGTTTGAACAATGAAACGATTTATAGACAACAAAAAAAGGCCTAGGAGGCCTTTTTTTGTTGTCTTGAGATTAATTTTTCAGCTATAAATAATAGGATTGGGACTAACATATCATCGACATAGCCTACCACAGGAATAACATCCGGTAAGATATCAATCGGGCTAATAATATAGAGTAAAATCCCCAATACCATCCATTTTTTACGTTTATCAATTTCGCCATCGAACATTGAAGTACCGATTGCTTTCACCTTGCTAAGAGAACCTAAGTTATTTTTTCTTCTTACTTTCATCATGCACGTCCTTTCTCAAAATCGTCTGTCAGACAGGAGCGTATCAATTTCATGCATGATTAGTTTACTATAGAAAAGTACTGATTCAATCAGTCTCAAGTTGGATTTTTACAGATCGATTAGGTCCATCACATTAATTGCTTGTCCCGAAGCGATTGATTTATTAGCTGCAACACCTGTTAGGATAGACATCGTACCGTCAATATGGGACGCTGCACGGTTAAATTCATCTTCTTCAGGTAATCCGAATAAATCATTCAGCAGGATCGGATCTCCCCCACCATGTCCGCCTTCTCCTTCAACAATATCAACAACATATGGCTCATCAAACATTGGGAATACTTTGATTTCCTTAACTTTCAATGCGCCTTCGTTTTCTTTGTCTCCGCCTGCATTAATGTAGGACTTCTCAACGACTTTCATTTCAATACGCCCTTTACTTCCATTAATGGCAATGTTAAAGCCTTCCCATGGTAAGTAAGCGTTCAATGAATAGGTTAGAATTGTTCCATTGTTATATTTTGCTGTTACACCGATTGTATCTTCGATTGAAATCTCATCTGAGAACACGCTTCTATCGCGAATATAACCACTGTCTTCTTCTGCATTTAAGTAAAGCTCACGTAGCTCATCACTACTGTTCAAGTCAATTGCAAATGGATCATTTTTTGCAGCTTTACTACCAGTACTACGGTAGTAGAAGTTTGTTTCTCCACGTTTTTCAGCATTTGCCATGCCGTAGAAATTCAAATCACCAAAAGCAAAAACTGTTTTCGGATAGCTATTAATCCAGAAGTTTACTAAGTCAAAGTGGTGAGTTGATTTATGGACTAATAGACCACCACTATTTAATTTATTACGGTGCCATCTTCTGAAGTAGTCTGCACCATGTTCTGTGTTCAATAACCATTCAAAGTGAATGGAGAACACATCACCAATAACATTATCTCTAATAAGTTCACGAATCTTTGTATTATGTGGTGCATAACGATAGTTAAAGGTTACACGTAACTCTTTTCCAGTACGCTTTTGAGCATCAACAATTGCTTGTGCTTTCTCTTCGTCAATCGTCATCGGTTTTTCCGAGATAACATCATAACCTTTATCCATTGCACGGATAATATAATCATGGTGTGAACGATCCGTTGTGGTAACGATTACAAAATCAGGCTTTAAGTCATCCAACATTTCATCAAACTTCGTGTAATGATATGTCGGTACTTTAGGATGATTGTGTTTTTCTAATAGTGTGTTTGCGTAATTCATGCGCGTTTGCGATAGATCACAAAAACCTACAATCTCACTTGTAGCACTATAGGTTGAAGCAATTGATTCATAAAAAAAGCGTGCCCTTCCGCCAGTTCCTACTTGTACATATCTCTTCTTCATTCGATTACTCCTTCCAATATTTCAAGCTGACACCATTATGCATGAAAGCGGAATCACCTACAAGAGCATTAGCTTAGTAGTAAGCCTAATAAGCCACTATAAAGGAAAAAGATTATCACTGGAATTATTGATTACAGTAGAAATACTCATTAAAACCATCAAACTCGCAGATATTTCAATATTTTTCCAATTCTGCATTCATATCTTTTTACGTAACTAACAGCAGGACAAAGCAAAGCTCAGAGCTAGATTCGATGTTCAGCTTTGATTTTCAAACTACTTTTTTTATAATTCCTTACAATAAAAAAAGACGCATGACATTTTGTCATACGTCTTTTTTTTATTCTATTATTGTGCATCCATATATGCTTTGTAGAATTCTTCTACTTTCGCTGGATCTGCGATTAACTCATTACCTGTATCAACTAGTGGTGATAAGGTTGAGTAAGCTTTCAATTTACGGCCATTGTAAGCTGCACTTAAATCTTCTTGGTTGATGGAATAGAGAATTGCTTTACGCAAGTCTGCACTCTCAGAAACTTCACGACCATTGGGATTGAATTGTAAATATGTCACAGCATTACTTGGCATGCTTTGTAGGTGAAGACTGTCGTCACCTTCAACGATGTCATATTTTGTTTCATCCAAGCCATAGTACAAGTGAATTTCGCCAGCACGTAACGCAGATAGAGCACTGTCGCTGTCAGCAATAAAACGTACTGTTACTTTATCAATGTTTGGAGCATGGTCATTTTCAGGCATGTACGCTGGGTTCTTTTGGAAAGTCGCGTCATAGTCGTTCTTTTGAATCATAATGTAAGGACCGCTCGCGTATAGGTGATTATCATAAGTTGCACCTTCTGTTAGTGCTCTTTGGTCACCGTATGCAATATCAGTGTCTGGATTGTAGCTATCGATATCATAAGTATTAATGCTCTCTACTTGTGCTTGGGAAACAACACCAGCAGATTGGTGAGCTAAGTAATTCAATACTTGTGGGAATGGTTTTGTCGTTGTAATTTTAATAACTTGATAGTTTCCACTTGCATTATCTACATCTTCTGCAGCTTCAACAACATTTGCGATTGACTCATCTAAGTTTGCTTCTAAAGCTGATAAGACATTACCAGATCCATCTGACAAAGCAACCTCTTCTAACACACTTAAATCATTAACTAATTCAACTGTGTCGATGTGTTCATGTAGTGAGAATGTACGGTGATCAGGAACTGAAGTGCCATCTTTTGCACGGTTTAGGGAGAAGATAACATCTTGTCCGCTAACCATTTCGCCAGTGTCAACAGCTTGGCCGTCTTCTACACGAGCAAAGTTGATATCATCACGTAAGACAAAGTAATACTCAGAGTTACCTTCTGCAATCGCATGATTGTATGAAAGTGAACCATCAGATACAACTTGGTCATCATCTGTTAAGTTTACCAAACGAACGTACATATTCGTGTTCAATTGGTTAATTGATCCATCATTCCCTTTAATTGGATCTAGGGAAGTTAAATTGCCGTTTCCTTGTTGTAGGACAAGTGTTTCTGTTGCGTTCATCGCTTCATCGTTAAATGAAACTGGCTCCCATGCAAATGCACGTGATTTTGATAAACGAATTGAATCTGGATTTAATAAGTCTTTATTGAAAGCTTGTGCCTTCAAAGAGTTATAAAGTGGGAACATATAAGCATTTTCAGTTACTAATACATCTTCTAATTCTTTATACGTTTCAACATATTCTTCAGGAATTTGAAGTGCTGCTTCATTAATTAAAGCATCTATTTCTGGGTCATTTACGTAACTATTGTCACCGTCACTAATTAGTAGTGAACGTACAGCATAGTCAGGGTTTCCTGTAACGGTTGTCCAACTTGATAGAACTAAGTCAAAGTTTCCAGCTTCTTTTTGAGCAGTAGAACTTGCGTAGTCTGGTTGTGTATTTAACTTAACGTCAAAGCCACTCTTCATCAATTGGTCACGTAAAACGTTCATATCTGTTTCGCTTGTACCGACACCTAAAATTTCAATTGTCGTTTTTTCAATTACTTCAACGTTTTGTGACGTCTCCGTACCTGATTCATTTGTTTGTCCTTGCCCTGCTTGGTCTTCTGTTTGAACAGAACATGCTGCTAAAAGTACCACAGCAGCTGTTGCTATAAATGGTAATAATTTTTTCTTCAAGAATAAAACCTCCATTAATTTAATCTTGGATCAGTCGCATCACGCAAACCGTCACCCAAAAAGTTGAATGATAATACTAATAAAATAATCGCCAGACCTGGATAAATTGCCAAGTATGGATTTGTTTCTAAATACTGACTACCTATTCGTAAAATGTTCCCCCACTCTGGTACGTGAGCTTCAACACCTAGTCCTAAGTAACTCAAGCTACTTGTTGAAATAACTGCTGTACCAATTGTTAAGGTTGACCTGACGATCATTGGTGCCATTGCATTGGGAATAATGTGTCTCAAAATAATGGTCCAATCATTCTGACCAAGTGCTCGAGCGGCTTCGACATATTCGTAGTTGGCAACTTGCATCACGTTCGCTCGCATCGTTCTTGCATAAGATGGAATCGAACCTAAACTCAAAGCAATAATTAAGTTCGTCGTTGTTGCCCCAAAAGAAGCAACAATTGTAATAGCTAGTAACATACCAGGAATCGCATATAACACATCAAGCAATCGCATAATCACATTATCGGTTCGGCTACCGAAGTAACCAGAGATAGCACCTAACGCCCCACCAATAAATAAGGGGAGTAACGTTGAAAGAAAACCGATTGACAAGGAGATCCTTGCACCAAATATAATACGCGTAAACACGTCTCTTCCATAGTTGTCTGTTCCAAATGGATAAGTTAATGACGGTACTTGCAAAATGTTTTGGTAATTATTTTGTGTTGCAAACGATAAACTAAAGGACCAAGAACTCGTCATTGCAATCGTTATAAGAAACGTAATGAATGTTAAACCTAATAAAGCTGCTTGGTTTTGAGTTAACTTCTCACGGACGCTGGTCTGTCTTCTTTCGCCTGCGCGGTCCTTATCTGTTTGGTAAAAGGATACAGCAATGAACAAAGCTAAAATGTTTCCAGTCAAAGCTGTCAGACTTAGTAAAGCAAGTGTCGCCCATTTAAAACCTTTTGACCAATTGAACCACTTGTGTCCGATTAACAAAATGAAAATATGTAAGACCAGGCTTGCTAGTAACAGCCCCATCATCAGCATGAAGTTATTCGATACGAAAGGCTTAAAAAAATTCAAGCTCGTAATCGCAATAACAAGCAGATCCACAATCACTGCATAGAGTGCATAGCGGAAGCCAACTGATAAATCCTTTTTTAACATAAAAGCTCCGGATAAGTAGGTGAAAACATTTCCGACTAGCAACCCCGCAAGTAAGAGAATTGCTAACAAACGATAAAGGCCGCTTGGTTTTTCTGGGTCCAGTTTGCCTTGTTTCAATAGCCTAAAGGTCAGAAAATGCAAGACACTTAAAACTAAATGAACGATGGCAAAGATAAACAATGGCAGCTGGATTGCGAAAGGTGAAAAATCTAAGCTTAGTAAGAGAAACAAAAGGAACAGTGCTCCGGATAAACCATTATTAAATTGAAGTTGCTTCATAATTTGTGTTGTACGATAATTAACCATTTTCTCTTACCACCCCTATTCTCCTAGCTGACCGCTGCGTACTTTTGAACGTATTCTTGGATCTAAGAAACTATATAATAAATCAATTAGCATATTAACAACTGAAAGTAC
This sequence comes from uncultured Carnobacteriaceae bacterium, assembly GCA_964558995.1. GTDB lineage: Bacteria > Bacillota > Bacilli > Lactobacillales > Aerococcaceae > Jeotgalibaca. The sequence continues at coordinate 10,505 of CAZLGI010000003.1, forward strand.
AATCGCGATATAAATCACGCCGCCCATAACAGCAGGAATATCTGGAATAAATTGCTTATCTACTATATAACTCCCTACCCCGTTAATATTGAAAACCTTCTCTGTCACCGATGACCCACCAAGCATACCGCCAAATTGTAAACCGATGACAGTCACAATTGGAATCAAAGCATTTGGTACAGCGTGGCGTAAAATAATTCGTCTGGTTGATAAACCTTTTGAACGTGCTGTTAAAATATAATCTTCATGGATAATTTCTAGCATCGACGAACGGGTCATACGAGCGACAGATGCCATCAAGCCAGTCCCTAACACGACAGCAGGCATGAGTAAGGAAATAAGATTACTTGCGTTATAGGTTGCAGGCAACCAGCCTAAGTTAATTGCAAATGTCAAAATAAAGATTAACCCTTGCCAGAAACTAGGTATTGAAATACCAACTAAAGCAATCAACATAAAGAGATGATCAAATGTTGTGTTGGCTCGAACTGCCGCATAAATCCCCGCTGGTAAAGCAACCAGTACTGATAAGGATAGAGCAAAAACAGTTAACTGCATGGTAACTGGGAAGCGTCGCATAATCGCAGCAACCACATCTTCATTTCCTTGGTAGGTATTACCTAGGTCAAATGTGAAGACCCCTTTAATTGTTCGTCCTAACTGAACAAAATACGAATCCTCCAAACCATGGAGTTGACGGAAATTGACGACTTGCTGTGGTGTTGCTTGTTCGCCTAATATATTTAAGGCCGGATCTGACGGCGAAAAATATAATAAAGTGAAGACGATAAAGGTCACACCAATAATAACAAAGACCATTAAAATCAATCGTTTGACAACAAAATGCGTCGTTGCATGAGAGACGATGAATAAAAAGAGATACATCGGCCACGCTAAGATAAGGGAAAGGATAAAACCTGGCCACGATGACATGACTTCCATTGTTTCACTTAAATAATCATGCTCTTTTAAGCCTCTCTGGTTATAGTAGTCCTCTTTCCATCGCCGTTTCGCAGCTGCTAACTCTTGTACATAAACACGATCAACGTCCTCTTTTATTTGAGCATCTGACTTCTTAATACTTAAATACTTATTTTTTCTTAGCTCCTGCTGCTCAAGTCGCTCACGTAATTGCTCTGCTTGACCACTTGCTTCAAAACTAGCTGTGATTTCTTGATTTTTTGTTTGGTTCTCACTTCGCCATCGAAATAGGAAACGAAGTGCCACAACAATATGCATAAAAAAGCCAAAGACGATTAATCCGATTCGCCAAAGTTTCTTCTGATAGGCTTTTTCATAATAGTAACAGATTGTTGCTAACCATCTTTTTTTCTCTACTTGCTTCATGCCTTCCCTCCTTCTAAATGATTTGCTTTTAAAACGAAAAATACCCTCAAACAGATATACTCAGTTGTATCATCTATTTAAGGGTAAAATTAATTTTTACGGTTCCACCTTAATTCAGTAGCCAGTTATACTCGTGGCTTACTGCTCTCATTCAGTACGAAACAATCTGCTCATACTGTTTTGCTGTAACGGGCAAACCCGTTATGAGCTCATGTTTCCTTCGCCCATACGACTCCAAGATGCACTTCCAAGTATCTCTCATAGGTCCTCTCTCACCAAACAGGACTCGCTTCACTTTCAAGTAACTTGTACTTTTCTTTTCATAGTCTATTTTTTATTAAATTGTTTCCTTCACTGGTGAATAATATATCAAATTAGAAATACTTCGTCAAGCTTTTTAACTTACGAAAAGAAAGTATTTTTATACTCCCCTTTCTTTTTTTGGATAAACATGCTATTTTCTTGTTAAGACCAAAATGCTTTTTGGAAGGAAGATTTCATGTCAAATTTATTATCAATTGAGAATTTATCCGTTTCCTTTTCAACTGGATCCATCACAAATCAAGTAGTTTCAAATTTATCCTTGACTGTGGATGCTGGTGAAACAGTTGGGATTGTTGGGGAATCTGGTAGTGGGAAGAGTGTGACTGCACGTTCAATTATGCAACTCCTTTCTCAAAATGCACATATTCACCCTGAAGGAAAAATTGTTTATTCAGGTAAAGACCTACTCACGTACAGCGAAAAAGAAATGCGCTCGATTCGTGGAAAAGAAATTAGTATGATTTTCCAAGACCCAATGACTTCCCTTAATCCAACGATGACAATGGGAAAACAAATTACTGAAACCATTCAATACCATGAAAAATTAAATTATAAAGATGCTGAAGTAAAAGCGAAAGAAATTATGGCAAACGTTGGGATTAATAATGTTGATTACCGTTATACCCAATATGCCCATGAATTTTCAGGTGGCATGCGTCAGCGTATGATGATTGCGATGGCTCTGGCATGTAACCCATCACTCATTATCGCCGACGAACCTACAACGGCGCTTGACGTGACAATTCAAGCACAAATTTTACAATTATTAAAAGACTTACAAAAAAAATACGGCATGGCAATTATTTTGATCACCCATGACTTCGGTGTTGTTGCAAATATGTGTGACCGTGTTGTCGTCATGAAAGACGGTCATTTAGTTGAAAAAGGTGATACCGTTTCAGTTTTCCAAAATCCACAACACCCATATACACAAATGTTATTAAAGGCTATTCCAAATTTACAAAAAGAGAAGTCTCCAGAAGATTTGGAAAAGCTGGCTGAGATTCATTCAGGCAAACGTGATGTTCTTTTGAATGTGTCAGAACTTAAAAAAGAATTCCCATATGGCCGTAACCAAACGATTAAAGCGGTGGATGAATTAACCTTTAATATTTATCGCGGTGAAACATTAGGGCTTGTTGGTGAATCTGGTTCAGGTAAGTCTACAACTGGCCGTACGATTTTACGTCTGCATCAACCTGATAGTGGCGAAACTATTTTTGAAGGTTTCGATATTAATCACTTGAAACAATCTGAATTAAAATCAATGCGGAAACATATGCAGATGATTTTCCAAGATCCTTATGCATCCTTAAACCCGCGTTTGAAAATTCAAGATATTATTGGTGAATCCTTAGATATTCACGGTCTAGCCAAAAATAAAAAAGAACGTAATGATCGCGTACTGGAATTATTAGAGCTTGTCGGACTTGATTCATCCTTTGCCCAGCGTTTCCCTCATGAATTTTCTGGCGGACAACGTCAACGCATTGGGATTGCTCGTGCTCTTGCAGTTAATCCTGAATTTATTGTTTTAGATGAACCTTTATCAGCACTTGACGCGTCAATTCAAGCGCAAATTGTTGAATTACTGGAAGAACTTCAGAAGAAATTAAACCTGACTTACCTCTTCATCGCTCACGACTTGACGATGGTCAAACAAATTTCAGACCGTGTTGCTGTGATGTATCAAGGTAAAATTGTTGAACTTGCCGATGCAGAGGAACTATTCACAAATCCGATTCATCCTTATACGAAGAAATTACTTTCTGCGATTCCTATTCCTGACCCTGTTTATGAGTCAACAAAAGCAAGTGTTGAAGAAACGCAAGCAGAATTAACAAATTACGAGGGCAAAGAGTTCAAAGAAGTATCGCCCCATCACTGGGTTTACTGCTAATTTCTAAGTAAAATTAACACCCGCATTATCCTAGTCTTTTCAAAAGGAGAATATTATGTCATTAAGTTTACGAACAACAAAAACTGCTGTTGCTGCATTTATTGCAATTATTTTAGCTCAATGGCTTGGTTTAGAATATGCTGTTTCAGCAGGGATTATTGCGATTTTAAGTGTATTAGAAACGAATAAATCTTCGATGATTACCGCTGTTCAGCGTGTGATTTCAACGGTTTTAGCTTTAGGTGTTGCTGTCGTTCTATTTTATCTGTTAGGGTTTGAGATCTATGTATTTGCCATTTACTTACTCATTTATGTACCTTCTGCTTATCTCTTAGGCGTTGAATCCGGCATTGCACCCTGTTCTGTTCTGGTGACACACTTACTCATTGAAAATAACATTTCAATGTCATTTGTTGGCAATGAATTAATGTTAATGTTGATTGGTGCTGGAATTGCGATTTTAATTAATCTGTATATGCCATCTAAATCAAATTTAATCGAGAACTTGCGTGTTCAAGCGGATAAGATGATGAAGGATGTCTTATTGTCTTTATCCAATAATTTACGTGACGGGACACCATTTGACGCTTCCCTTTTAGAGCAATTAAATGCTTTACTTGAAGAAGCAGAAAAAAATGTCTTTTTAGAATCTGAAAATCGATTGGCGACTGACTTACAATACGACATTAGCTATATTGAAATGCGAAAACAGCAGGCTTCAATTTTACAATATATGCAACTAAATGCTCAAATTTGCCAAATCCCAATGAAGGAGAATAAAATCCTTGCTGGTTTGTTTTTTCTAACTGCAGACCAATTGCATGAAAATAATACAGGCATATATTTGCTAGAAGATATTCGTTTGTTATATCAACATTTTCGCGAAAGTGACTTACCTAAATCACGGACCGAATTCGAGAATCGGGCGATACTCTTTCAGTTACTGAATGACTTTACCCGTTTCATTAAGACCAAGAAGAACTTTTTCGATAAATTTGGTTACTCTATTAACTAGTTTAAGACAACATTTTCAATTAAATAACGACTTTTAACCAAGCTCAGACTTTTGAGCTTGGTTTTTTCTTTCTAAATTCTAATCTTCAAAATGGCTAATGAACAGCAATGTAAGCGGATTGGTATTTTTAATAATATTAATTACAAAATAATAGCAATTTCCTCTTGTATTTTCTGAATATGTCTATATACTATCTCAATACAAGTAAAAGAAACTCTTATCGCACTAGTGTTTTATTCTTATTATTCGCTTTATTTTATACAGGAGGTAATTATTAAAAATGGGACAAGATATGACAAAAGGAAATCCACTTCAATTAATTATTCAATTTACTTTACCTTTGCTTTTAGGAAATGTCTTTCAACAGTTTTACAGCATGGCTGACACCTATATTGTGAGTCAAACAATAGGCGTCGCAGCTTTTTCAGCCGTTGGTTCAACTGGGAGTATTACATTTTTCATTTTAGGTTTAGCAATTGGTTTAACAGCTGGTTTGTCTGTCATTACCGCACAACATTTTGGTAAGAAAGACATCGTTGCCCTACGTCGAAACTTAGCCGCTAGCTTGTACATCAGTCTAGCAATCACATTGGTCCTTACTATTTTCGCGACAGCCTACACACGTGAAATTTTAGTGTTTATGAAAACTCCAGCCAACTTAATTGATGATGCCTATGTTTATCTTGTTGTTATCTTCGCCGGTACTGGCGCAGCAGTTATGTTTAACTTGTTATCAAACATACTGCGCGCAATTGGCGATAGTAAAACACCTCTACTCTTTTTAGCCATTACCTCCGTTTTGAATATTGTTTTAGACTATGTTTTTATTTTAGGTTTCAATACTGGAGTTGAAGGTGCAGGTTATGCGACTGTTATTTCTCAAATAATTGCAAGTATTCTATGTATTCTTTATATTTGGAAAAAAGTTCCAATGTTACGTATTCATCGTGAAGACTGGAAAGTTACACGAAAAGAAATTCTTCATCATTTACGTATTGGCTTACCAATGGGCTTCCAAAGTTCTATTATTGCGATTGGTGCGATGACGATTCAATCAACCTTAAATAGCTTAGGCGCTGTAGCTGTAGCGGCAACAACTGCTTCAGAGAAAATTAATGGGATTGCAACGATGCCTCTACAATCCTTTGGAATTACAATGGCAACTTATACAGCTCAAAACTTTGGTGCAGGTCACTATGATCGCATCTGGGACGGTGTAAAAAAAGTGACCCGCCTTGTATTAATTTATAGTTTAATTATTGGTGCGCTACTTGTTTTCACAAGTCGTAGTTTAGCAACCGTGTTTGTTGGCAGTGCAAATATTGCTATTTTAGATAATGTTCAAATTTATTTCATTACAAACGCAACATTCTATAGTTTATTAGCTCTATTATTCATTTATCGTTACACGCTTCAAGGTTTAGGTAACAGCTTTGCACCAACAGTTGCTGGAATCATGGAATTAATTTCGCGTGTTCTTGCAGCGATTCTCTTGGCAAGTACATTCGGTTTTGCTGGTGTTTCAATTGCTGGACCACTCGCATGGTTAGGTGCCTTGATCCCATTGTATTTTTCTTACAACAAAACAAAGAAAAACATGCTTGCCGGCAAACCGGTTAGCGTCCAAAATGAACGCTCACTTGGACGAGTTGTTTCAAAATTAATCCCGAGATTTGCTAAATAACTAATAAAACCACGAACTTGGGTTCGTGGTTTTTTCGTTCATCATTACCGAAGCACGGGATGACTTATTTTTATTTCTCTTGAAATTTAGCTTCTGATCGATAAATCGGTTGGCCTCTTTCGGAGAACTTTTCTTCGTATATCGTTTTTACGTTGCCTTCGAAATCAGATTTGTGTAAATCTAACCATACTTGTTTCAACGTCATTCCAAATTGGGAGAAACTTGCCAAAGAATACTCGAATAGGCCTTGGTTATCCGTTTTGAAATGAACTTCTCCACCCGATTTTAGAATCGTTTGGTAAGTTTCTAAGAATGACTTGTAAGTCAAACGTCTTTTTTCATGACGGTTTTTTGGCCATGGATCTGAGAAGTTTAAATACACACGGTCAATTTCGCCTTCTGAAAAATAGTCTGATAATAAGCCACCATCAGTATTTAATAATTTAACGTTTGTGATACCTGCTTCTAAAATGCGATCTAACGCCATAACAGCAATACTTGGTTGCTGCTCGATTCCGACAAAATTTATTTCAGGATGTTGCAAAGCCATCCCAACTAAAAATTGCCCTTTACCTGTACCTACTTCAATATGGATCGGGTGATCATTTCCGAAATATTTATTCCATTTCCCTTGCCATTCGATTGCATCTGTAATGACAAAATCTGGATATTTGGCTAATTTATCTGCTGCCCACGGTTTGTGTCTAACTCTCATCTTTTTCTCCTTTATCAAAAAATCCTATTCCTCTGACTATTTCTCGGAATAGGATTCTGCTAATTATTTTATTGATGTAATCTTTGGGCAAATGCTTCTTTCATGCGCAAAATCTGTTGATTCATTTTTATATTTGCTTCAATGCTATGATAGCGTTTCGCCAATGATAGCCGGTTAACTAAAGTATACCATTCCAAACTCATTCGTAATTGTTCTGTTTCTAATAGTCCGTATTCCTTCAACCAGTCATCCCAATTTTCAGGATCAACATAGCGAATCAAAAGCATACTAATGTCAGAAAAAGGGTCAGCAATTTTTACCATTTCCCAATCGACCAAATACAACTGACCTTCATCAGTTAAAAAGAAATTCTTACGATTCAAGTCTCCGTGACAAACCGTATACTGAGAACCTTTCACATATGAAATCGTCTCTTCTAAGTATGTCACAATTTCATTCAAAAATGTGTTTGTGGCTAACTCTTCGTCTAAGTCTGTCAGATAGTCTGATAAAAAAGTCTCGGGATCATAAATTTCTCCTTTAACTTTTCGGAGCATGCTTAATAAATGCTCTGATCGATGAATTTTACTAATTAATTGGTTAATGTCAGTTGATGTCATTTCATTCGCATTAAGTACTCGGCCATTTAGCCACTCTTGTGCGGTTAACGTATCACCATTTCCAATTCGCTTGGTCCAAATTAATCGTGGTGTAATGCCTTCTACTGAGAGCGCAGCTAAAAAAGGTGAAGAATTAAGTTTCAAAAAAACTTTTTCTTCTGCCCTTATGCCCATATACGCATGTCCAGTGTCTCCTCCAACAGGATGTAGTTTCCACCCCGAATCCATCTTGTAGTCCATTCTTTTCATTCCTTACTCAGTTCTTAGTTGATCCACGCATTTGTCCAACAAATTGACTCTAGCGGACGAGATGACAAACCAATCACGATTACGTCATCATTAGAAAAGAAAATGACTCTCTGCTCTGGCGTACCAACTGCAAGAAAAGCCACTTTTTTCTTCTTCATTTTATTCGTTCGTTGTTTTAATTCATTCACACGTTCCTGCTCCAGTTAAGCAGGCATTTTCCATAAAAAGTATTCATGGGTAATCTACTGTTTATTTTAGGTTGATTTATGACTTACGTCAAGGGAAAGATGGTGCTTTATAGAGGTTGCACTCTAAGAAGACCGTCTCTTAGACCTTTTCGAAAAATAAAAATGAATAAATAGATAAGAAAACAACCCATTCAGAACTAATGCTGTTCCACCGATTGCGATGTTTATGCCAATGGTTGTTGCAAAAGCAAACAAAAGTGACTGAGCTAGCAAGATTTTCACCAATAAATCTTTGAAACCTTTGTCCTTTTGTTCGATTGATTCAGGGTATAAGCGCACTAAGATATTTTCTTGCGTTTCATCATAAAGTGAGAACAATTGAAAACCAGTTAAATAAATAAATAGTACGTTCAAAGCTAAACTAATAATTGGTAAGTTCGTGACCATAAAAATAATCATTCCAATTGCTGTTAAGCGAACAAACATGCCTCCATAATTACCGCCACGGACAAAGATGCGAGCATACAAATATTGATTAGCATTGTTCTTTCCAGCTAAGAATCGAACGATACTGTCTAAGTATTTTCTACGCTTCGCATGATTTTTAACCGTTGGCACATCGGTAAACAAATTAATTAAACGATTGATGTTAGCAGAACGTTTCTCTTCATGATCGACTACTTTCGACCAATTAATTAAGCCTTCTTCCTTCAACAACCACTGATTGATTAAAAAAGACAGTACGGCTGCAAGTCCTAGCCCAACCCATTCGTTAATAAAAAAGGCTGTTGCAAGCAAACTAAGTGATAATAAAAATAAGAGCACACCAAGTCTTTGCTTGTTTACCTTTACAGGCATTTGAAGGCTGACAAGTTGAATACCTAATTCAAGCCATTTCAAGAGTAGCAAAATGCCATAGAAAGCAACCAGTCGAACAGGAGAAATTTCTTGTCCAGCATCAATCATTGGCATGGCGATTCCTAAAACTAATAATAGGATGCTCGCTGGAACAATCATGCTTGTCAGTCTAACTTTCTTTAAGTAGGCTTGCCAATCTGCTTCTTTGGCAGCTAAGAAAACTGAATCTGCTGCTTCGACTAAAGTTGTTAATTTTCCAAAAAATATGAGTGCTGATAACAATACCAGCCAAACAAGCTTTCCAGTCGTAAACGGTGGTTCAACGGTTTTCAAAAACTCTGCATATTGATAAGCCAGTGCTCCGAAGATAAATAACATCACAATGACGAAATGGTCGTTAAACACATATTTAGTATAGCGACTCATCTTTTTATAGTGGGTTTTTCTACGTTCTGAAAGTAGGTTCAGTACTGTCATATCGCAGTCTCTTCTTTCGTTAATTGGATATACAGTTCGTCTAGCGTTGCGCCAGGCATATTCATTTCATTTTGCAGATCCACCATACTTCCCGTAACCTTTACCTCACCTTGATGCAACAAGACAAAATTATCACATTCACGTTCTGCAGAACTCAAGACGTGCGTTGACATTAAGATTGCTGCCCCTGCTGCTTTTTTCTCTCGAACGATTTCTAAAAAGGTGTGAATTCCCAATGGATCAAGACCTAAAAATGGTTCATCAATGACATATAAAGGCGCATCCACCATGAAGGCACAAACAAGCATCACCTTTTGCTTCATTCCTTTTGAGAAATAAGCTGGGAACCATTCGAGTTTATCATCCAAACGAAAAGCCTTTAAGTAAGCATTGGCTTTTTCCATTGCACTCTCTGGATCCAATTGGTATGCCATAATCGTCACTTCTAAATGTTCTTTTAATGTTAGTTCTTCATAAAGCACCGGAGCTTCTGGTACAAACGCAAAAGATTGCCGATATGACTCAGCATCATCTGTTATTTTTTTACCATTAATTGTGATATCTCCAGAAAATGGCATTAACAATCCAATAATATGTTTAATTGTGGTACTTTTTCCAGCACCGTTCAAGCCGATTAAACCAGTTAACTCACCTGCTTGGACTGAAAAAGACACATCTTGGATAACGGGAACGGCACTATATCCTCCGTTAACCTTTTTTATTTCAAGCGTCATATCTTTGTTTCCTTTCGAATTTCATAGTTCATCTATTATACCATAGGCTTAGCGCAAATAATGTAATTTTTATGACAGTTATGGTAAAGTGAGGTTAAAAGAAAAGCGAGGTTCTATCTATGTCAGATTGTATTTTTTGTAAAATTATTAATGGTGATATTCCAAGTTACAAAGTTTATGAAGACGAAAATGTCTACGCATTTTTAGATATTTCTCAAGTTACCAAAGGACATACGTTAGTCATCCCTAAAGAACATGTTGAAAACATTTTTGAATATGATGAAGAGCTAGCAGCTTCATTTTTCAAAAAAGTTCCCGCAATCGCGCGAGCAGTTAGAAATCATGACTCTGCGATTAAAGGTCTGAACATTCTTAATAACAATGGTGAGTTTGCTTATCAATCTGTTTTCCATGCACATATTCACTTAATCCCACGTTATGAAGATGAGAGTATTGATGGCTTTGGTTTGAAATGGGAAACACACGATGACACATATGAACAAAAGGATTATCAAGACGTCCTAGACGCTATTAAAAATGAAGGAGTGAAATAATATATGAAAGATTTCATACAAGGTTTAGTTTTCGGAGCAACAGTTGGTGGTTTAGTTGCCTTATTAAATACACCAAACGATGGTGCTGAAAATAGACGAATCGTTCAAGATTATTTGAGAGAAAACACTGATAACGTCAATGAGCTAAGTGATGACTTGAAGAACTTACAAGAGTCCCTTTCTCGTCTCTCAAATGAAGGTATGGCTGTAGCGAATACGATGACAAAAGAAGTCACTGCTTCAGTTGAAGATTTCACTCAAAGAAACCAACCTCGAATTAACCGTGTGATGGATCGAGTCAATGATTTAACCGCAGACTTAGAAGCTGAACAAGCTAAGTTTGAACAGTTTTCAATGTGAATTTAATTTAGATGAAGCCTCTACGAATTTGTAGAGGCTTTTTTTCTGGAAACTTTCTTAGGTGGCATCGTGACTAGTTGCAGTCTCAAGCTTCCCCCCAATTGTGAAGATTATTAGAATTATTAAAGCGTTTTTCAAGAATCCGTTTCAAATGAATTTAGTTTATGATATAGTTAAAAAGGTTCTGCAAAAGAAAGTGTTATCAAGAAACAGGAAATGGAAGTGTATATTTAATTATGAAAAAATTTGCTTTATCAGCCGTGACATTGCTTGCGGCCGTCACTCTATCGGCTTGTACTCCAAGTGAGAACGTCGTAACATTAGAAGGCGGAGAAATCACTAGAGACGAGTTTTACGAAGCTATGAAAGATACAGTCGGTGAGAAGACTTTACAGCGTTTGGTACTTATCGAAGTATTAGATAATGAAGTTGGCGATAATAACTTTGCTGCTGAAGCTGAGGCGGATGCAAGAACATCAATGGATTCTGTTGGTGGAGAAGCTCAATTTATCGGTTTACTACAACAAATCGGATTTAGTTCAATCCGTGACTACCAAGACCAAGTTCACTTAAACTTATTAATGGACGAAGCCTTAACACAAAGAACACCAATTACAGATGAAGAACTAGCTGAGTATTATGAAACATACCAACCAGCAATCACTGCTTCACACATTTTAGTTGAAGACGAGAAATTAGCTCAAGACCTAATCGACCAAATCAATGATGGTGCAGACTTTGCTGAATTAGCAAAAGAACACTCAACTGACAGCGGTAATGATCAAGCTCCTGGTTCTGCTCAAAATGGCGGATCTCTAGGACTTGTTAGCCAAGGTCAAATGGTTGCACCTTTTGAAGAAGCAGCATTTGCTTTAGAAGAAGGCGAAATGACACAAACTCCAGTTGAATCTCAATTTGGTTACCACATTATTCTAGTTACTGAAAAACCTGAAAAAGGAACACTAGAAGATGAAACAGAAACACTACGCGACGTTATGCGTACTGCAAAACTAAAAGATGCGGATTACCTAGACACAACAATCCAAGCAATCTTTAAAGATGCAAACATCGAAATCCACGATAAAGATTTAGAAGACGTTATGAATGCTTACTTAGGCATCACTGAAGAACCAGAAACTGATTCATCTGAATCAGATACATCAGAAACTGAATCAGACGCAGACGCTGAAGCAGAATCTGGCTCAGCAGAGTAATTTTTACAAATAAAAACGTATCAAACGACCCTCTCACCGAGGCGTTTGATACGTTTTTTGATTGCTTTACTTTTCCGCTCCTGGTTTATAGAACATTCGATTATTTAAGCCGAAAATTCGTTCACTAAATGTTCCTTCTGTCGTACGTTGTAAAGCAGTATCAATCATGTTGATTGAAGCATCTAAATTATCTAAGTGGTGAATAATTTCTGCTTCTAACACATGTGGCACCACCGGAGAACCAAATTCTAATTTCCCATGATGAGCTAAGACAACGTGTTTCAATAAGATGACATCTTCTGAATCCTCATTAATTTTCAACGCCGCACAAGCCTTTGTAATCTCTTCATCCATCAAAACAATATGGCCAATCAAGTTTCCTTTTAGAGTATATTCTGTTGACAGACTACCCGTTAGTTCAATCGTTTTTCCAATATCATGCAAGATAACCCCGCCATAAAGGAGTGACTGATCCACATTTTCATAATTCTTAGCAATTGTTTTAGCTAGTCGTAAGATTGAAATGGTGTGGTAACTTAAACCTCCAGGAAATGCATGGTGATGACGCTTCGCAGCTGGAAACTCGAAGAAATCTTTATGATATTTATTTAAGATGAAACGAACAATTCGGTTAATTGGCGCACTCGTAATTTCGAATAAAGTTTGATTGATTTCTTCAAGCATATCTTCCGTTCTCATTGGTGCACGTTCCATAAATTGTTCAGGAGAAACTGGCTCCCCTTCTTTCACAGTACGCATTTTTGTAATTCTAAGTTGTGGATTGTTTTGATACATCTCTCGTTTACCGGAAACAAGTACGACCTTTCCTGCTTGAAATCTTTCAATATCCTCATCTTTAGCATCCCAAAACTTGCCATCAATTTGACCGCTCTTATCTTGAAAGGTAAAGGCAATAAAACTCTTATTATTCTTTGCTTTTCGGACATTTGCCGATTTAATTAGCATAAAAATTTCAAATGTTTCGTCCATGTTATATTCATATACTTTTTTAGCCATTTTTTTACTCCCCTCTTCTACAATTCTAGTTTAGCATATAGATCTGCTCAGGCGTGAAAATTTCTTCAATCTCATCATCAAAGGTGAAAAGAAATACTTGAACGTTCTGACTCAATTCTGCCATTAGCTGATACATGACTTTTTTTCGTGTCGGGTCAAAGTTTACAAAACCATCATCAATTAAAATTGGTAAGTTCGCAATGTCGGCTGTATTTTTAATAAAAGCAAAACGCATCGCAATATACAATTGTTCAATGGTTCCTTGTGATAGTTCAAACGGTTGAAACACAGTTCCATTTTCGTGTTGGATTTTTAAGCCAGATTTTTGGAAAACAATACGCGTGTACGCATCATCTGTTAAACGTTTGAAGTAACTAGTCATGTCAGACAAAATCAGTGGCAACCGATTTTCTTTTCCGTGACGAAGTGTGTTTTCTAACCATTCGGCTGCGACAACTTTGCTAGCCCAAGATATAATCATTTCTCGCATTTGTGTTTCCACAAGCGCATAATTTTGAAGCAAGCTACTGTAGGTGCCGCCTTCTTCAAGAATTTGAATCTCGTGTTTTAAGGAAATATGCTTTGTTTGCAGTTCTTTTAATTTACTTTGAATGTCTTCCAAACGGTTTTGATTTTGCATCAATCGTTTGGTAGCTTTTTCTTTATCTGAAAACTTCTCTAACAACACTTCTTTTCCATTTATTTGTTCTCCTAGAAAATCTCGGCGACGCTTCTGTTCGACTTGCTCTTCTTTGGCATGTAGCAAGTGATAAAATTCCGGTTCATTGGAAACTTTAGCTTGCGCCAATAAGTGTTGTCGTTTTTGCTGATTTTCGTTCAATGCTTGTTGAACTTCAGTTTCATCAACTTTCAGAGCCGCTAACTTCTGTTTGCTATTATCGGCCATACTTTCTTCTAATATAATGGCTTGGTGTAATTCTGTAAAACGGCTTAAAAATTCATAAGCTGTTAGATGCTCTAAACTTAATTGTTTTTTTATAAAATAAGTTTGTTCTTCCCATGCTTTCAAGTCGTTGTCTATTGCTTGGATCGCTTTTTCAGTCTTCTCAAGCTCTTCTGTTAGTTCGCGGAAACGTTCAGCGGGTTTTTCAGTTAATACTTGTTGAATGGTGAAAGTATTTGGATAGTTTTCTTGTTTCAACCAATTTGTTTGCTTTTCTTTATTCGCAGTAAGATCCATTTCAATGCTTTCTTGTTGGTCTAGTAGCTTAATAAAAGAATGTTCTTCTTGCTTGAGAATGGCTTGCCAATCTGTCACTTGCCCTCTTAAGGTTGCTTGTTGGATGTAAGTGTCCAAATTAAAGGATTCTTTTTGAGTTGATTTTTTATTTATAGTGATCTGACGTTGTTGGACAAGCACGCCCATCCCTAACATGACTGTCACAAATCCTGCATAAAAACGAATGCTCGGAAAGAAAAACGCTAAGACTAATGCGAGCACTGCTAAAGTAGCTAACACATTCATCTTCTTTTGAGAATTGCTTTTAACTGGCTTTGTTGGTTTGTCGGCCTGTTTTCGCCAACTTTGGAAGGTTTCTTCTGAGACAAGATTTGTCTTTTCAGTTTGAATTCTCTTCTCTAGCTGCTGCTGTTCTTTTTCGCTACTGTTTAACTCTTGTTTTGTGTGATTCAAGTGAGCATGAAGCTTTTCTTCCGTCTCCAAAAGAGTCTTAGCTTCGGCTTCTTTTTGTCCATTCAATTCCTCAAAACTTGCTGTTTCCTTCAGTTGATAGCGTTGCTTGAATAAATTCATAGCCAACTTTTCTTCATGATATTGCTTTTCCAAAAAGGTCTTTTGATTAAACTGAGATGAAATTCGTGAAAAATCATGTTGGACTGCTTGCCACTGGGGTTTTGTTTCTTGATACCATTTTGTATGGGTATACTCCGCCAATATTTTTCTTTCAGCTTTAATTTTCTCTTGGATGACAGTTAATTTCTGCAAGCCATCCGAAATGTTGTGCTGCAATCTTTCCCACTGGTTTCTAGCATCTTTAGGCAAAGCCGAAGCATCAATTAAGTTTATTTCTTTATTGAGCTTCAACCATTCTTGATAATAATCGTTTAAGCGAATGGCTTCACTCAAATCTTTGTTTTCATTTTCTAGCGTCCCTTGCTGTGAGTGTGCTTCTTCGATTTGCTCTTGTAAAGAAGCGTCTGTTAACAATAGTCTTTCATATTGGCTATTTTCTTGTTTAGCTTTCTGCAACTGTTGCCAGCGATCGTCCAACTCTTTGATTTTTTTGTTCAAAGACGGAATGGTCCCTGTTGGCTTGAAGATTTTTTGTGCGTCTTTACGGTATTCATCGGCTAAAAGAAGAATTTTTTCACTGCCACTCGTTCCGACTCCAAGTAAATAACGATTCAAATCATCTTTTTTTACTTTGTTCAGTTCAAGTAATCGCTCAAGGTCAAACGTGTAGAGTAAATCGTAAGTTTCTTCATTCACTCCTAAAAGATAAGAAGCCAAATTTCCAACGACTTCTTGTTCACCATTTTGATGAGTTAATGTGGCCTTGCCTCGATTTCGTTCTTTTAAGCGTTCAATCGTAACCGAGCCAAATCGGGTGCCGCTGAGTGCAATGCGTCCACCATATGTATCACTTCTTTTAGGACGGTACGTATTGAAATCCTTTTTTCTCGTAGAAGGGAAACCGAAGAACATCGTATGAATAAATG
>CAZLGI010000004.1:0-23130 GCA_964558995.1 uncultured Carnobacteriaceae bacterium
TAGTTAAACGGCAGAGATTTTCTTATCGAATCCAGAGGGGAGGCCATTGGTTTTCGGAGCACTTATTTTATATATATTTTAGTTTACATAATATATATTATACTAAGTTACGTTATAAGTCGATACTACCAAACAGCTACCTTAAAATATCAAAAAACAGCTAATTTCAGTCTCTTCAACTAAAATTAGCTGTTACTCTTTTTTACTGGTCATATATTATTATAGACTATTATTAATCGTTTGAATCGCTTCTGTAAAAATATCTTTCGCTAAATCAGTTTTTAGTTTGTTAGCTATGTGTATTGGTTCTTTATCAGCTTGTAGAATGACTACTTCGTTTGTATCCTTATCGAATCCTGCATCTGGTTTCGACACATCATTCGCTACGATCATGTCTGCATTCTTTCTAGTTAGCTTCTCTGATGCGTATTTCTCTACATTGTTGGTTTCTGCTGCAAACCCAATTAAAAACTGTTTTGTTTTCTTTTGGCCCATAGTTGCTAAAATATCTGGGTTTTCTTCTAATTCGATTACTAAGCCGCTTCCTGCGGATTTTTTAATCTTCTGGTCGACTTGGTTTTTTGGTCTGTAATCTGATACTGCAGCTGCCATAACGATAATATCTGCTGTGTCAAAGTGTTCCATGACTGCTGTTTGCATTTCTAATGCACTATCAACTGAAATTGCATTTACGCCGAACGGACGTTCTAACTGAGATGCCGTTACTAAAATCACGTTAGCTCCTAAATCACGTGCTGCTTCTGCCAGGCGGTGCCCCATTTTTCCTGATGACCGATTCGTCAAGTAACGAACTGGATCTAGTTTCTCTTTAGTACCACCAGCAGAGATTAAAACTTTTTTATTTTTCAATGGTAAATCTTCTGCATTTTCGATCAAGAGCATGCGTGCTGCTTCTACTATTTTTTCTGGTTCAGGCATACGCCCTTTTCCTTCGTACCCTTCTGCTAAAAAGCCGTAATCTGGTTCCATCAGTGTATAGCCGAATGAGCGTAACTTTTCCATATTTGCTAGTGTTGCTGGATTTTCTAACATGTTTTGGTTCATAGCTGGAACGATTAGTCGTGGTGCAGTTGTTGCGAGTAAACTTGTTGAAACCATCTCATCAGCAATCCCATTTGCCATTTTCCCAATAATGTTCGCTGTTGCGGGCGCAATGACGGCCAATTCAGTCCAATCAGCTAGGTGTATGTGCGAAACGTTCTCTGCGTCCTTCTCATCGAACGTATCGATGTAGACAATGTGTTTAGAAAGGATTTGGAATGTTAAGGGCGTAATAAATTCCTGGGCACTTTTAGTCATGGCGACTCGTACATTTGCGCCAGCCTTAATAAATTTTCTAACTAAGTCTGCTGCTTTGTAGACAGCAATTCCACCAGTTACAAAAACCGCGACGTTTTTATTTGTTAACATTTATTTGCCTCCGATTAGTCATTATAAGAATTGATAACTGTTTCAACATGTTCGATAAAGGTTTCTAAAACTTTGATACGCGCAAAGTATTTTTGATTACCTTCAACAAGTATCCATGGCGCTTCTTCTGTACTCGTACGTTCAACCATTTCATTCATTGCAGTTTCATAAGCTTCAAACTTCTCATGATTGCGCCAATCTTCATCGGTGAGTTTGTAACTTTTCTCAGGATCTTCTTTACGAGCATTAAAGCGTTCAAGTTGCTCATCTTTATCGATTAAAACAAGGAATTTCAATACGATGTAGCCTTCATGCACGAGGTTATGCTCCATTTCGTTGATCTCATCATAGGCTTCTTGCCACCTTTTTTCAGGTGTAAAGCCTTCAATGCGTTCGACAAGGACTCGACCATACCAGCTACGGTCATAAATCGTTAAACGACCTCTACTCGGAAATGATTGATAGAATCGCCATAAATAATGGTAACTATCTTCATTTTTTGTAGGTGCTGCAGTTGTTGCAACGTCGTATCCTCTAGGGTCCATATGTCTTGTGAGACGTTGAATTGCACCACCTTTACCAGCAGCATCTGTTCCTTCAAAAACAAGGATACAAGGTATCTTCATCAACCATAATTGGTAAAGTAATCCACCAGCTCGTTTTTCTAATTCATCTTTCTTTTTATCATAAACATCTTCAGTTATTTCTTTAGGTAAGTCTAACTTTTCTAAAGGGTTATTTTCTGCGATCAATTTTGGTTGCCATTCACTAAGGAAAGACGTTTTTTTAGTTTTTTCGAGGTGTTTTTCTAACCGCTTGATCACTTCATTAAGCGCAAGTCTTGAACCATTTTTTCTATGTTCGGTTGAGATAACTGTCCACGGTGAATCTGAAAAATCTGTTTTCTCAAGTAAATGATTCATATGTTCTAAGTAAGTATTATAGTGTTTTAACTGATTTTTATCGTTTTCTGAAATTAGGAAATTGCGTAAAGGGTCTGCTTCTAATGTATTGATTCTTTTTTGCATCGTTTCCTCGGTGTGGTTTAGAAAGAGCTTCACAACTAATGTGCCATTTGCGGTTAATAGTCGTTCAACTAAGCTAATATCCATGATCTGATGGTTAAATTCTTTTTGGTTTAGGTCTAGTTCGTTTAGTAATTCATAGTAAAAGCTACGGTCAAAGAAAGCAATATGGCCTTTTTTCGGTAAGTTTTCGACGAATCGCCAGAGGAATGACTGATTTTCTTCTTCGGCAGTTGGGGTTTCGTAAATGCTGACTTCATAGTAACGCGGATCTAATTCCCGAATCAGGTCTTTTAAAACAAATCCTTTTCCAGAAGACTCCCACCCATCAACAATGACTAGCATACTGGAGTCTGTATTTTTTAGTTGGCGTTGTAGTTTTGCCAATTCTTCACCTAATTTAGATCGTTTTTTCTTTTCAACGTGTTTGGTAGAAAAATTAAAATCACGTAACATATAACCACCCTTCCCTTCGAACTCTTATCTACATTTTAACATAGATTATTTAGAAGTAGAAAAAAGTGCCTTTACGTTAGGTAAGGCACTGCAGTCATATTTATATGTTGGTAGTCACCAATGATTTTTGATACTGGGCAACGTTTGTGGGCTGCTTTCATCATCTTTTCGGTTTCTTCAAGGGTATAGTTCTCAATTGAAACAAAGGCGGCTAAATCAAAGTAAAAGCCAAAACCAGATTCTTCACGTTTATAGTCAACATGAACTTCAACTTTACTCTTTGCCTCTACTTTTTTGCCCTTCATTAACGCCTCAATTGTTGCATTTAAGCAAGTCGCCCATGATAGGCCAAGGAGTTCTTCGGGATTTGTGCCTGGATCATCATTTAATGGGCTACTTGTTGTCACACGTAAGCCATCTTTTACAAATGCTTCTCCTGCTAGACCTTGATCATTCACGACTTCAGTGTGAAATAATGAGTTATCGGTCATTTTATACCTCGCTTCCTTCTTCTCCTACAAAGACAACTTTGCCATCTTCCAAACTAGCAATTCTTGCTAAGGACTCAATACGAATACCGGATTCTTCAATCCACTTACGTCCTTTTTGGAATGATTTTTCAATAACAATTCCTATGCCACATACTTCTGCACCGGCGTTACGACAAATCGATAATAAGCCTGCTGCTGCTTGTCCATTAGCTAAGAAATCATCGATCAATAAAATTTTGTCATCTGAATTTAGAAAATCTTTAGAAATAGAAATCTCGTTTGACTCTTCTTTTGTATAAGAATAAACACTAGTTGTATACATGTTATCTTGTAGTGTTAAACTCTTATTTTTACGGCCAAAAACTACTGGAACATTTAGAGCAAGTCCAGCAAAGACAGCTGGCGCAATTCCTGATGATTCGACTGTTAAAATTTTTGTAATTCCAGCGTCTGCAAATAATTTAGCAAATTCATTTCCTAAAGCTTGCATCAACAATGGATCAATTTGATGATTAAGAAAGCTATCAACTTTCAGAACATTTCCCTCTAATATAAGCCCATCTTTACGAATCTTATCTTCTAATAACTTCATTCCTAATTCCCCTTTGAATATATTAGTTATATCTTAACATTAATTAGTGTGAATAGGAATATCATTCGCTTATAATTAATTATTAATATATTAGGGTTCGGTATAATATTCTAATAGTTATGAAAATAGCCTAGCCATACGACGTATGCTAAGCTATTTTCCCCAGGCCAACAAAAGTAACCATACAAGGAACGGTTCGAATGAAATTAGAGTAATGTCTCACTCAATGATAAGCGTTGAATCTCAGAGAAGAGTGCTTCTGTAGTTAACTGATTCTTTTCTTCTTCTGCATAGTCTTTAATAATCTTTCCTTGATGAAGAACCAACATACGATTTCCATAGGTTAATGCATCACGTAAATTATGAGTAATCATAATACTTGTTAAGCCCATTTCTTTTACTTTACGATCCGTTAATTCGAGCACAAGTTGTGCTGTTTTAGGGTCTAAAGCCGCTGTATGTTCATCTAAGAGTAAAATGTCAGGACGTTTCAAAGTAGCCATTAAAAGCGCAATGGATTGACGTTGACCACCAGATAGTAAGCCAATTTCGGCATCCATACGGTTTTCTAATCCTAAGCCCAATGATTGAAGGTGCTTAACAAAAATCTCTTCCTCTTCCTTAGTTGTACCAAACTTCAAGCCACGTTTCTCACCTCGACGATAAGCAAGCGATAAGTTTTCTTGAACAGTCATACGCGGTGCGGTGCCCATTTTAGGATCTTGGAAGACTCGACTAATATAAGGTGCACGTTTTTCTTCTTTCAAAAAGGTAATGTCTTGGCCATTAACGATAATATCACCAGCATCTGGGAAGAAATAACCGGATATCGCATTAAGTAACGTTGATTTACCAGCACCGTTTCCACCAACAAGTGTAATGAAATCACCGCGTTTAAGCGTTAGATTAATATCTTTTAAGGCTTCAACTTGATTAACGGAACCTGGATAGAAGGTTTTAGAGACATGTTTTAATTCAAGAATGTTTTTTTCGTTACTCATTTTTTACTCACCTGCTTAGTTCTTTCTGTTGCGATTTTCTTTCTGTATTGACTAACATAATAGAGTTCTTTGATTTTTGGCAAGGCTAGGAATAACGCTAGGAAAATAGCCGAAATCAGTTTGAAGTCGTTTGGATTTAGTCCTGCTTCTAGCACAAACACCATAATCAGGCGGTAGAATACAGATCCAACAACTAAACACGCTAGTCGAACGGTAAAGGACACACGAGTGAAGATGACCTCACCAATGATAACCGAAGCTAAACCAATAACAATCGCACCAATACCCATTTGAATGTCTGCATAGCCATTGCTTTGAGCGATTACTGCACCAGCTAGAGCTGTTACAGCGTTAGACATCATTAAGCCAACAATCTTCATCGTATTTGTTGAAATCCCTAATGAACGTGCCATTGCTTCGTTATCTCCAGTTGCAATTAAAGATTGACCTAATTCTGTTTTGAAAAAGAGTGAGTACATGATAATAATGAAACCGACGAATAATATTCCAATTAAAATAGTATCGACATGACGCGGCAATTCAACGCCATCAAAGACGCTGAAAATTGTATTCATACCAAGTAAGTTTAAGTTTGCTTTGCCCATAATGCGTAAGTTTATAGAATATAAGCCGGTCATTGTTAAAATCCCTGCCAGCAAACTCGGTATATTAAGCTTCGTAATCATTAGACCAGTGATACTACCAGCCAACGCTCCTGCTACAATTGCTAAAATTGATGCTAAGAATGGATTCATCCCTAACGTAATACACTGAACTCCAACAGCTCCTCCTAAAGTAAAGGTTCCTTCTGTGGACATATCCGCAACATTTAACACTCTAAAACTGATAAAGAGTCCGAGTGCCAATAAGCCCCATATTAACCCTTGTGAAACAGCTGAAATAATCATGTTCATCTTTTATTCCTCTTTCCTTATCGTCTATTCAATAATAATGGCATCTTTTAAATGCTCTTCTGGAATGACTATGTTTAATGTTTCTGCCTTACTTATATTCAAAATCATTTCGATCTTATTTGGGAACTGAATTGAAAACTCACTTGGATCAGCACCTTCTAATACTTCTACTGTTACGGCTCCTGTCTGGATACCAATATCATATTGGTTCAACCCAACTGTTGCTAAACCACCCTCTTCTACCATTGTATTTACAGATGGGAAGACTGGAATCTTATAAGCATCTGTTACTTCGATTAAAGTCGGTGTGCTTGTTGCTAGTGTGTTATCAGTAGGCACCCATATTGCATCCACGTCAGCAGCTAAGGATTCAGCAACTTGAGCAATATCGTTGGCTGAGTTAACCGTTTTTGTAATAACCTTTAAACCAAGACCTTCTGCAATATCCTGTGCTTCATTCGCAGCACTTGCTGAGTTATCTTCACTAGACGAATAAATAAAACCAATTGTTTCAATATCAGGTAGTAATGTCATAATCAAATTAAATTGTTTACCAATCGGTATTTGGTCACTCACACCAGTTATATTTCCACCCGGTGTTTCTAATGAATCTACCAAATTAGCTGCCACTGGGTCTGTAATAGCTCCCATAATAATCGGAATGTCAGTTGATGCATTTGCTAACGCTTGTGCTGCAGGTGTTGCAATACCAATCATAATATCCGCATCATTTGTAATAAAGCGTTCAGCGATTGATTGCATGTTCGCTTGGTCACCTTGAGCATTTTGTAAGTCTATCGTTGCTGTCTCACCGTTAGTATAACCAGCTGACTCTAACTCATCAATGATTCCTTCTGAAATAGCATCTAAAGCAGGGTGACTCGTTAATTGTAGAATACCGATATAAGGCATATCCTCATTACTACTACCAGTCGTAGAATCAGATGCTTGGTTACCAGTGTCACTGCCACATGCCATTAATACCAAAGCGGCCGCGAGTATGATAAAATAACTAAAATATTTTTTTATGTTTTTCATGAAAATTCCTCCAAATATTATATTTCAAAAAATAAAACTGCCATCTGAATAATCAGGGCAGTTTAAATGCAAACCGCCACATAGACTTGTCATATAGGGTCTATGTGGCGAATATAAGATTCAGATTTCCACATAGATACATTCAGATGACTCTGAGGCTGTATCTATGGACAGTAAAAACGTCGCAAAGAAACAACCTATTCCATGTGGCTTAGCCAATAAAAAATCTGTGGTTGCATACATTTAGACATTTTGACTGCTCCTCTCAATTTCAATATCTATATAATAGCTAAGGATTATTAAAAAGTCAACAGTAAAATGAGAATAAAAGGAGAAACCCCTCATTTTCTATTGAAAACAAGAAGTTTCTGTGTATTGGTGGCTGAAAATAATAAAAGTCTCCATCCAATAAAAGACTTTTCAGAACAAAAGACCCCCCCAATTAATTATTGAGTCCCATTTACGATTTTAATGATATTAGTTCTAAAGCCACCAACGCCTGACACACTGTTGTATAACAGGCATAAGTATATTATAGTCGTAAGCGTTTACGCGGTCAACAAAAATTTCACTTTTTTATAAAATAAATATTCTTGTGTTATAATAGGTTGGTTAATAAGAGGAGGAATGTAAATGTCTTATGATGGCATATATACTCACTTAGTCGTAGACGAACTAGTGGAAAAAATTGAAAATGGCCGTATTTCAAAAATTTATCAGCCCTTCCCACAAGAAATTGTGCTGACGGTTCGAGCAAATCGAAAAAATCAAAGAATTCTACTCTCTGCTCATCCTTCCTATGCACGTATCCAACTAACTGAAGAAGCTCTTTCCAATCCAGATCAAGCACCAAACTTCTGTATGTTTTTAAGAAAAAATATTGAAGGTGCTGTTATTGAAGATATTAGCCAATTAGGTAATGACCGTATTGTTCGCTTTAAAATAAAGAAATATGATGACTTGGGTGATTTAAAACACCTTATTCTCATCGTAGAAATTATGGGACGACATAGTAATATCTTCTTAGTTGAAGAAGATACGATGAAAATTCTGGATTGTTTAAAGCATGTTCCTTTTTATCAAAACAGTTATCGTGTGACTCAACCTGGGGCAACATATAAATTACCCCCTCATCAAGATAAGTTAAATCCTTTTGATGCAAGTGATGAAGAAATCGAAATGAAATGGGAAGAAAATGAAGACATCACGTCACCTGTTAGACGTGTTCAGACCATCTTCCAAGGAGTTGGGCGAGATAGTGCGAAAGAAATGCTCGCAAGTTCGGACTATCTACCTCAAGCGCTGAAAACATTTCTAGACGCAGTCAAAACTGGTCTCCCTACCATCTTCACGCCTGAAAATGGTAAACAAAGCTTTGTACCTTATCCTTTCACGACCATTGAAGGTACAGAAGAGACATTTGAAAGTCCAAGTCTGTTATTGGATCAGTACTATCAAGAGAAAGCGACGAAGGACCGCATTAATCAAATCGCTTCTGACCTACTAGCCTTAATTCGCAATGAAATGAAAAAGAATGAAACGAAAATTACGCGTTTAAGTGATGATTTACTTAAAAGTGAAGAAGCTGATGACTATCGTATTAAAGGTGAGTTGTTAACAGCTTATCTGTATCAAATACCTAAATCAGCTGCAACGGTCACTCTACCTAACTTCTATGCTGATGAAGACTTACTTGAAATTAGCTTAGATCCTTCCTTGAGTGCTTCTGATAATGCTCAAAAGTACTTTACGAGATACCGTAAGTTAATGCATTCTGTCGAGCATATTAAGCGTCAACTACGCAAAACAAAGCAAGATAATCACTATTTAGATACTATCGAAACACAAATTGAGCTGTCAGATCCACAAGATTTGGATGACATTCGGGAAGAGTTAGCAGATTCTGGCTACTTAAAACGCAAAAGAAACTCGAAAAAGAAGAAGTTGAAACGCAGCAAACCTTATCACTTCCGTTCAACTGACGGTACTGACATTCGTGTCGGTAAAAATAACAAACAAAATGATGCCTTAACGATGAAGCAAGCACGAAAAAATCACATTTGGTTGCATACCAAAGATATTCCCGGCTCACACGTAGTTATTGAACATGCCGAGCCATCTGAACAAACATTGTTGGAAGCAGCTGAAATCGCGGCTTATTATTCTAAATTCCAACAATCTGCTAACGTTCCGGTTGATTATACAGAAGTTAAAAACGTCAAAAAACCAAATGGTGCAAAACCGGGCTTTGTTATTTATACTGAGCAAACCACTTTATTTGTAACACCTAAGAAAGAAAATATCGACAAACTATTAGTTAAATAGCTTGTCATAAAAAAGTCCCAATACTCAAATTAAATTGAGCGTTGGGACTTTTTTAGATTATTTAATTAAACTAACTTTTTCAATTCCATCAACCTCTTGAAGTTGAACGGAAATTTGTTCGGTGCTTGATGTCGGAATGTTTTTTCCGATGTAATCAGCTTTAATTGGTAGTTCACGGTGGCCACGGTCAATTAAGATCGCAACAGTAATCCGTTTCGGTCTACCTAAGTCCATAACTGCATCCATACCTGCTCTAATTGTTCGTGCAGTAAACAACACATCATCAACTAAAACAATATGCTTACCTTCTACTGAAAAGGGAATATTTGTGTTAGTTAAGATTGGGTTACCATCTTCAGTGAAATGTTGGTCATCACGGTATAGCGTAATGTCTAATTCCCCTACTGGAATATCTACTCCCTCGAAGTCTTTCATTCGTTGAGCAATTCTTTCTGCTAAATAAATCCCACGTGTTCGAATGCCTACTAACACGAGCTTTTCAATTCCATCATTTCGTTCTAGGATTTCATGGGTAATTCTGGTTAAAGATCGCTTCATAGCAGCGGCATCCATAATTTCGATTGCTTGTTTCAAGGAAATCCTCTCCTTTAGATTTGTTTTCTTAATTCACTTAATGTATCTTCAAAATAGCTTGGTAAAGCTGCTTCAAAAGTCAGCCATTCATTCGTGACTGGATGTTTGAAACCAAGACTGACTGCGTGTAAGTATTGACCTGTTTTTACATGGTCATTTGGTAGACCGTACATTGGATCTCCTACTAACGGATGATCAATATACGCCATATGCACGCGGATCTGGTGCGTGCGTCCCGTTTCTAATTGAAACTGCATTAAGGTTTTCTTATGGAACTGTTCCATACGTATAAAATGGGTCACAGCATCTTTGCCTTCTTTGCCAACGATACGTTTCAGACGATTTGTTGTCATACGCGTAATTGGCGCATTGATTGTGCCTTCGTCATGCTCAACCTCACCATGAACTAGACCAATATACTTACGCTCAGTCGTATGAGCTTGGAATTGTTCCACCAAGTTTTCTTGAGCTGCTTCAGTCTTTGCAATAACAAGTAATCCCGATGTATCCTTATCAATCCGATGCACGATACCTGGACGATAAAGCTGACTTCCTTCCGATAACTGATCAATATGGTGTAAAAGTGCATTTACCAATGTTCCAGAGACATGCCCCTTTGATGGATGCACAACCATACCTGATGGTTTATTAACGACTGCAACTGTGTCATCCTCATAAATAACTTCTAACGGAATATTTTCTGCTTTAATTTCAGTCGGTTGTTCTTTTACAACCGTATAAACAACCCGATCGCCAGGTTGAACTTTGTAATTAGCCTTGGTCGTTTCACCATTAACAGTGATGTCACCTTGTTTAATTGCTTGTTGAAGTTGGCTACGAGTAAAATCTGACAGTAAGTCACTCAAAACCTTATCAATTCGACCAAATTCATTATTAATCTTAAATGTAAAATTTTGATTTTCCATTTCTAACCAACCTTACTCTTTTTCTTTTACTTCATTTTCATCTTTTTCGAAAAACAATACATAAATAATCATTAAGCCAACTCCTATAGTTAAGCATACGTCAGCAACGTTGAAGATTGGAAAATTAATGAAATCTAAACGGAACATATCGACAACATAGCCATATGCTAGTCGGTCTATAAAGTTTCCAATCGCTCCTGATAAAATAAATGAAAAACTCAAGCGAGCTAGTTTGCTCTCTACTTTATATTTATGAAAATTGTAGATGAGGTAGCCAATCACTAATACCGTAATGATATAGAAGAAAGTCATTCTTCCAGCGAAAATTCCCCATGCTGCTCCGGTATTTTGAATGTAGTATAAGGAAAATACATTCGGTATTAATATTTTCTCGTCATATAAGTCAAAATTTTGCAGGATTCCCCACTTTGTTACTTGATCAATTACAGTCAATACGGCTGCAATAATATAATAAATTAACATGCGTGTTCCTCTCTTGGTTATAATTTAACGTCTTATCTTCCCCATTATATACGAAAAGACTCGAAACCAAAAGATAATTCAGAAAGAAACAGACTTCTATTGAATTAAGCGGTTGTTTATATGTATAATGAAACAGCATGAAAGAAAATGTTAAAGGGGTCTTTATTTTGAAAAAGAGATATGTTGGCATTGCCTTGTTCAGTGGTTTGCTATTAGCTGGATGTTCCAGTGAAATCGCACAGGTACAAGATGAATTAGATTCAGTAACAGAAGCAAGAGAAGAATTGGTTGTATCTCTAAATGATATCCAATTAAAAGAAACAGAAATTCAAACTCAATTTGATCAATCGATCGCAGAAAATGAAAAATTAACAAACTTTTCTGATGAAACAGCAAGTATATTTGAAAACATTGCGAGCAGAGAAGAAACTCTCGTAGCAATTCAAGAAACAATCAAAAAGATCGAAGCTGATTTAGAAGATTTTGCTGCCTTTGAAGATGAGAAATTACCTTGGAATGAAATGAATGCACTAACGGGTTCGATGGAGGAAATCAATGCCTCTCTTGAAACTTACCTGCCTGACTATGAAGAGCAATTAACAAATGAAAAAGAAATTTTCCAATCATTTGGTGCGGATGATGCTGATTTTACTACTTTCTACAGCGGTGTTGATCAATTAAACACTCAGAGTGACGAAAATGTTGCAGCATTAGAACCACTTGGCTCGCTTTTCTCACAATTTGATGAAGCAGCAGCAGCATTACAAAATGCTCTGACAGCTTTATCAGAAGAATAGGAGAATAAACAATGAAAATAAAATCACTTATCCTACTATTATCATTAATGACCTTAGCAGCATGTACGAACGATTCCCCTGCTCCAGACTCATCAGATGACGTTTCTAACTCAAACGCATCTAGTGAAGATGTTACAGATAGTTCAGACACTGCCGATTCAAGTTCACAAGCAGCTTCTTCAGATGACGCAAGCGATGTTGTAGATGAACCTGAGGAACCTGTCGCTTATGAATACACGGTAAACCCTAATATCTTTACGATTCAACCAATCACTGATGCGAATACTCAAGTGGCTTTATTAACGTTTGATGATGCCCCTCAAGATTATTCAATGGAGATTGCTGAAACAGTTAAAGAAAAAGGTGCGAATGCAATTTTCTTTGTTATGGGACAATTTTTAGAGGATCCAGCGGCTCAAGACATTATTAAAGAGATTTATGACATGGGCTTCGAGATCGGAAACCACTCTTACTCTCATCCGGTTATGACAGACTTAACTTATGACGAGCAAAAGGAAGAAATTGAAAAAACAAATGAACTAGTGAAAGAAGCAACTGGTGAATACCCACGCTTCTTCCGTGCACCTCATGGCATGTACGATGAGAACACAGAAGCAATTTTAAGTGAAAATAATATTGTTAGCATGAATTGGACGTATGGTTACGACTGGGAAGAACAATATATGAACGGCCCGGCTTTAGCAGATATTATGGTGAACACAGAGTTTCTAGGTTCAGGTGCAAACCTACTCATGCATGACCGTCCATGGACAGCTGAAGCAATTAGCGATATTATCGATGGTTTAAGAGATAAAGGGTTTGAAATCGTAGATCCAATCTTAATCGAATCACCAGAATCGGAGGATTAATAAAATATGATACAGTCAATCAAAAAAACAATGACAACTGCCCTTTTCTTCTTATTACTGGGTAGCCTGCCAGTGGTTTCAGCAAGCGAGAGTACAGACGCTCCCGCAGAACCAACTCAATTATCATTACGTAATACGCCCTTCTTAGTTGCGCCAGATATGGCAAACTTACCACAGAAATTTTATTATGATAGTGGTGTTGATATTGCTTATCCTGAAGACGGTGTTAAAGGCATTTACCTAACGGCGTATTCAGCTGGAAATCCAACTAAAGTTGATGAGCTTGTTAATTACATTAATAGCAACGACTTAAATGCGATGGTTATCGATATTAAAGATGACACAGGTCACGTTACAGTTGACTTCCAATCTGACGATGTCCATATTCAAAATAATACCGTTGACTACATTAGTGACCTTGATGATTTGATGTCAAAACTTGTTGATAATCAAATTTATCCAATTGCACGTATCGTAGCTTTCAAAGATACTTTGTTAGCTAGAAACGTTCCTGAAATGTCCTTCCTAAATCCAGATGGTTCTATCTGGGAATATGGAAATGGCGAACTTTTCATTAACCCATACTTAATAGAAACATGGGATTACGCAGTTAATGTTGGAATTGAAGCTGCAAAAGTAGGCTTTAAGGAAATTCAATTTGACTATGTGCGTTTCCCAGAGATCTTCTCATATGACGATAATGGTTTATCATATAGCATGGGAGAATATACCGATTTAGGTTTAGATCCAACAGAAACCCGCGTTAAAGTTATCACTGACTTTGTTGCTTATGCAAGAGAGAAACTTCTACCGTATGGTGTAGATGTTTCAGTTGATATTTTTGGTTATGCAGCAACTGTTCCTGATGCAGGTGGCATTGGACAAAACTTCTCGCAAATCTCTAATAACGTTGATGTTATTTCTTCAATGATTTATCCAAGTCACTGGGGAGCTAGTTACTTCGGTATTGACCGTCCTGACTTACACCCGTATGAATTAGTGGATGAATACATGAAGGTTGAATTACCTTTACTAGAGTCACTAGAAAACACACCTGTCACACGTCCATGGTTGCAAGATTTTACAGCTTCTTACTTAGGTGACGGTTATTATCAAGTTTATAACCAAGCTCAAGTACGTGAGCAAGTTCAAGCTTTAGCTGACCATGGTGTAACAGAATTCCTATTATGGAATGCAGCGAACGAGTATACTTACTAAAAATACTATCATTAAAAAAACCACTACCTTCATTTTTTTGAAGGTTAGTGGTTTTTTCATTAATCAATTAACACATTCTCATTAATTGAAAGTAAACAGAGATAGGTCTCGGTTACTTTTTTCTGCTTTATTTCTTCTAATGCTTCACGGTAGACAATCATTTGTCCCCGATATTTATCAATCACTTTGTCTAAATTCTGACCGATATAATCTGTCTTAAAATCAAAAAGAATCAAGTGATCTTCGTACTCAATGAAGCCATCAATAATCCCGTGAATTAGGATATGGTCATCACTATTTTCTTTAATTCCTTCAAATAGATTCTCAGCATTCATTAGCATCGTAAATGGCACTTCTCTGCTTACTAAGGAAGCGTCCTTCTGAACCTTTTTACCAATATCAGTCTCGAAGAAACGATAAATTTGTTCTTGAGTGATGCGTTCAGCTACATTTTCTTTAATACTACCATGCTTAACAAGTTCCTTAATGAGTTCTTGAACGGTTTCTTGTGTCACAGGTTTATCCAGTTCTAATTGTTGAATAACGTAGTGGACTGCGGTTCCGATTTCAGCGTTAGTTGGTTTAATTTCATCTTGCATAAATGTAGGACGACCAAGTTCTGTCTCAACATAACGTGCTGTTTGACCTTGCTTACTTAAATCGATTTGAAGCAAATGAGCTTGGTCAGGGTCTTCAAAGAGTCGTTTAATCTCGGAAACCGATTGATAGCTTGTCGTACGTGTGGCGATTTCATGACCATATTTAGCTTCCATCAAGGCAATTGCAGCTTGATAGTCTTCTTCAGCTGCTTGTTCTGTTTCGCTTTGATTTTGAGCATCATCAGTCAGAGTTAGAATCCGCTTTTCCCAGTCGATATCATCTTCAAGATTAACTGGAATAATTTTAGTTAATAATTCAGCTTCGCTCTTAAATGAAATTGAAAATGACACAGGATAGTTCGTCAGCTCACCACGATAGTGCTTATCTAAAGAATCTGGATCAACACTGCCATGTCGATACAAGGCATAGCCAACCCATCTCATTAAATTAGATGATTTTAGTCGTAAATGATCCGGCATAACGGTATTAGTTGTTTCATCAACCGCACTCCACTCTTGCCACATTTTCTCTTCCGTTTTGTATGTTCCAACTAAAAAGAGTTTTTGCTCCGCTCTTGTTAAAGCAACATATAGCTTACGCATTTCTTCAGCTAAGAGTTGTTTTTTCTTTTCATTCGCTAAAGCAAAGGTTGTGAGCGATGGGTATTTCATTCGGTTCACACTGTCAAATAAGTCCGTTCCGATCCCATATTCTTCGGAAAACAAATAATCAGCTCGGATATCTTGTAAGTTAAAGCTCTTAGACATGTCCATAACAAATACGATTGGGAATTCTAAGCCTTTACTTGCGTGGATGGTCATGACACGTACCGCGTCTTCATCTTCACTAAATATTGTTGGTTCCGCTAAATCTTGATCACGGTCCTGGATGCGTTCGATAAAACGAATAAATTGGAATAAGCCTTTAAAGTTGGTTGACTCATATTTCTTCGCTCGTTCATAAAAGGCATGCAAGTTTGCGACTCGTTGTTTCCCAGAAGTCATTCCACCGACATAGTCTAAGAAATGAGTTTCTTCATAAATTTGCCAAATCAGTTGAACAAGATTATTTTGTCTAGCCGTTTGACGCCATTTATTTAATTGTTCAAGGAAAGCTATCAACGTATGATAAGTCGCACGTTTTTCTTTGTCATGCTCTTTTTCCAAATCAAAATCCGTAATATAAGTATTAACAGCGTCATAATAGTCGCCCGAAGATAAAGCAATCCGAATGCTAGCTAGTTGCCTCTCGTTCAAACCGACAATCGGTGACCGGAGAACTGCCGCTAGCGCAATGTCTTGTCTTGGGTTATCAATGACTTTAAGAAGCGATAAAATGACGGTAATTTCAGTTCTTTGGAAGAAACTTTGCGAGTCATTCAAAATAACCGAGATACCATATTCTTTAAATGTCTCCATAATTAAAAGGTTGTTTTTCTTCGTTGGTGTCAGCAACACGATATCTTTATAAGTCATTGGTCGCTCTGCTTTTGCTTTTTTATCATAAATTAAGACTTTGTTTTGAATCATATCGCGTATTTTCTGAGCAACCATCGTCACTTCACCTGTTGCCTTATCATCAATCATTAAATCTGAATCATCGGCAAACTCAACAGCCTCTTCGTCCTCTTCTTCTTTTAAGTAAATCAAGACCTCTGTATCAAAATGATCTCGATCAGGGAATGAGTCGTTCCCCTGTAGAAGCTGAGCTGCATCATCATAGGCCATTTGCCCTACCTTCTCATCCATCAACTGAGTAAAAATGAAGTTAGTAAAGGAAATGACTTCGCCTCTTGAACGAAAGTTCTCGGCTAAGATAATCCGTTCGCCACCATCTGACTGACCAAAATGACGATACTTCTCTAAAAACAAACCTGGATCGGCTAAACGGAAAGCATAGATTGATTGCTTAACATCTCCTACCATAAATAAGTTCTCGGTTTCTGGGTCATGACGTGTGACACCATGTAAAATGTTTTCTTGTAATTTGTTTACGTCTTGATATTCATCAATTAAAACTTCTTGGAATTTCTGACGATAGTAACGACTCGCATCACTTGGTTGACGTTTGCCATTTTCCATTGGTAGAAGAATATCTAAGGTTAAGTGTTCTAAATCATTGAAATCCAGCATATTTCCGCTTAGTTTTCTTTGCCAATAAGCCTCTGAAAATCGTTTTGCGACACGTATCATTTCTTCAACGTATGGTTTTGTTTGTTGAATGATTGTTTCGTGACTTGTTTTTGGTCGTGTAAAGAACGTATCTCTTAAATCAGTCGTTGTTTTTTTATAATTGTCCCTAATGGCTTTCATTTGATCTTTTATATCACCGGCAGGATCATCTTTCTTCTTGCTCGGCCATCTGCTAAAGGTCATCGCATCTAACAGCTCATAACTTTTTTGATAATCATCTTTGTCAATCGCATCGATAATTTGTTGAATCGCTTCTTGTTCTGCGATAAATAACTCTTGATGTTTAATAAGTTCGTTATCATCATTAGCTAAATGCAAGCCGTTCATGATGTGATAATGAATGCCAGCTAATTCATCTTTAATCTGTGGTTTTAATAACTGTCGGAAGAGAAAACTATTCTCCAAGCCCTCTTCAACGGAGTACAAGCGTGACAAGTCATCTAACCATTTTTCTGGATTAGGGTTTGCCCGTGAAAAATTATAAAGAGAAAAAATTAAATCTTTTAAGCCGTCATCATTTCGACTGCTAGAGTATGCCTTGGATAAGTCTTTGAAAAAACTATCTGACTCACCGTATAATTCTTCTTTTAACTCTTCCCAAACGTCTTCTTTCAACATTTCAATTTCAATCGCATCGCCCATCATTCTAAAAACAGGGTCAATATCGATTAAATAAAAGAAACGTTGAATGACCTTCAGACAAAAGGCATGGATCGTACTGATATTGGCTTGAGGGAGTAAAATCATCTGACGTAAAAGGTGATGATACTGCTCATCACTGACAGCTTTATTGACAGCTTCTTGAATCGCGACTCGAATACGGTCTTTCATTTCACTGGCAGCTGATTCGGTAAAGGTTACCACTAAAAGTTCATCGACATTCACGCCATTTTTAATTTTTTCAATGATTCGTTGGACTAAAACTGTTGTTTTACCTGAACCAGCTGAAGCCGCAATCAGTAGATTATCACCGGTTTGGTAAATCGCTTGCCACTGGTCATCTGTGAAGCGATCATTCGCTGTTTTTGGTGGTACGGTTGACATCTTTTTCATTTCCTGGCTCATTAAATTTCTCCCCCCTCTTCATCTTCTTCGTCTTCAAGTAAAGCTAATTCCAATTGAAGTGTATGAAGGACGTCTTGCTTACTCATCTTTTCTAAACGGCGATAGCGGTTCTCTTGTAAGGTACTGTCAAATTGCGACACAGCACGGTAAGGACCTTGGACGGATGGAATAAAAAGTCGACCTTTAACAGGATTCATTTTCAAAGTGCCATCTAAAATCGTACGCCCGGCCTCTTCAATACGACGACGATTATTTTTAATTAGTAAATCTAATTCTTCTGGTGTTATCATTTCATTAATATTTTTGTAGAAACCGCCATTTTTAGTATAACGAACTGGCAAGACTAAATGAGGTTTACCTTCTTGTGCTTGTGGTTCCATTGCTTTAGTTAGGTTAGAATCTGCAATGATCAATCCTCTGATTTTGTTATCAGCAAGGAGTGTTTCCTCCCAGTCTTCTTTAGTCGGCTTTTCTAATATTTTCATATATGGATTTTTTACATGCAAGTAAAAGGCACCTGCAGGAATCACTTGGCTATTTGAGAGTTGTTCCGCATTCATCAAGGCAACATCCAAATAGGTAATCATCTGCATAGCTAATCCGTAATAGGCGTCATCAAACTTAAAAGTATGTTTACTAGACTTGTAATCTAAAATCGACAGATAGGTTTTATCGTCATGCTTAACTTGATCAATACGGTCGATTTTCCCACGAATAAACAAAGAGCGCTCCTTTTGTAAAGGGAAACTCATTCCTTTTAGTGTGCCTGGTTCCCCCGTCTGTCCAAAAATCGCTTCAGTTTGGATGTTTTCAAAAGTTGTAAGTCTTCTTTGACCATGGATAATCCAAGCCATCCGCTGAATTGTATCCTTGAGTTGTTCTTTAATAAAGGCCATCCGATTTGAGCTAGAGAAAATCGCATACTTTTCCGAACCAAATAACAGTTCTAATACCGATTCAGTAATCCCTTCTAACTCTTCCACGGTCAGTGTATTCTTTTCTCTAATTAAACTCACGATATTTTCTAAAGCATCATGATAGAACTCACCAGTCCCAGCAGCAGTCAATTCGTATTTTTGTCTTTCTCTTAGACGTAAACCATATTGTAAAAAGTGACTGTAAGAATCCAAATAATAGCTTTCTAATTGAGAAACTGACAGATAAAGATTTTTACCATATAACTTTTCAGTGATTTCTGGCGTTAATTGTGCCGGGACATTTTTATATTTCAAACTTCCAAAAACGCGTTGCATAACAGGCAGAGCCTCATCATCACGGTATAAATAAGATAAAATTCTCCGCCATAATAAAGGCATTTTTTGTTCAGAAACCAATTGATCTCTTAGTAATCGAACTAATTGACCAATATTTTGTTCTTTCGTACCTAAGAAATGGGCAGTATCTTCTGCATCCAAAATGCTTGCTGATCGGTGCTGGATTGGAATGTCTAAATCTTTGGCTATTCGACCAACGTAAGGCGAGATTTTTAAGATGTTTTTACCATCTTCACTATTTAGCGGATAGGTTAAGAATAATTTGTCTGTTCCAGCTAAGAAGGCTTGATAAGCAATGTAAGGTTCTGCTGCAGTAGATTGAGTAAGCGATGGACGCAGTGCTTTGCCTTCTGCATCTAATTGCACTTGTAGGACTTCACGTTCTTCTTCCGTTAAGAGCGAGCGATTATCATGTGCTTTAGGTAAATTATCTTGTGTCGCACCAATAATATAAACAACTTTTGCAGGCGAAAAACGTGCACCTTCGATACTCGAAAAAATTACTTCATCGATTGTCGGAGGTACAAGACTGTATGTTGCATTTTCAAAACCAGTCATTAGAATGTCATAAAAAATCTTCGCATCAAAAACAGTATCACCCATTGTCTCTACATATTCATCTAGTAAACTAGTGAAAGTCTTCCAAACTTGCTCATGTTGTCTTGCTCGGTCTAGCTGACCTGCTTCAATTGCTTCATCACGCCAATAGAGAAGTTGTTTATCAAGATGATGCTTTTCTAAAAACTGAAAGAGTGCAACTGCAGCATCTCGGCCTGTCTTAATTTGATCTAATTGTTCGTAAAAAGGGACCAATGTTTTTTGAAAGTAACGTTTGATTGTGTTTGCTTCTTTAATTCCTAATGCTATTGCATCATCGGAAACAATCGCATCTTCATCTTCATCATTGAAGCCATATACCTTCCAATCATCTTTCTGCATCCAAGCATGTCCCTCAAAGCCATAACCTAGTAAAATATTTTCCGTTCGATCGACTGTATCTCGGTATTTCTGTGTTAATTGTTGTTTTTTTTCTAAGTCTTCTGCTTCGCCAATACCTGGTACTAATAATTCTGTACGCAATAAACGCATAATATCGGGATAACGCCAATAGTTCGTCCGAATACGGAATAGGCTGTCGATAAAATCAGCAAAGGGATGATGTTTCATCTCTTCAGCTTTATCATAAAAGACATTTAATTTAGCCTTTTTGAAAAGCGGACTTAGAATCGTTTCGTAATCCTCTACTCGTCTCGCTAAAATTAAAAAATCTTTATAACGGTAATCTTTTTCAGCAATCAATTGATTAATACTCGTGGCAATATGCGTAATTTCTGCTTGTTTCGTATCACATGACCATATTTCAATCGTTTCTTTAGCAGATTCCGGTAGATTTGTCTGTACCACTTGTCGTCTTGAACCTGATGTAGAGGCCACCCAATAACGGTCTAGTGCAATCATATTTTCATGATAACCATTCACTTGTGCAACCACCCGCTTATCATGTAAAACAGGTAATTGGTTCGAACGTGCATAATGATATAAATTATAGTACGTCATTGGTGCGTCTCTGGTGGTGCATCAATG
Organism: uncultured Carnobacteriaceae bacterium; assembly: GCA_964558995.1. Classification (GTDB taxonomy): domain Bacteria; phylum Bacillota; class Bacilli; order Lactobacillales; family Aerococcaceae; genus Jeotgalibaca. The sequence continues at coordinate 20,876 of CAZLGI010000004.1, forward strand.
TAAGGTTGGTCTAAATCAAGCACGATGATCACTTTAGCCGATTGATGTAAGAAAGCATAAATAATCTGAAGTTCTTGCGCTGAAAAATAATAATAGCCATCAATATATAAGTGAACATCAGTCATATCGGTTTGAGTAATTTTAGTCGCTAGTGCCTCTAGTACCATGTCATACTGTAAATAACCATCATCAATTTTTTCACAATAGTGCTGATAAATTAAGCTTAATTCCTTTAGTTTGGCTTGTTGATCAAGTAAACGAACCGAATCATTTTCTTGATCGATGGCTGCTGTTAAATCATCAACCGTAATTCTTCCAGAACGTAATTCTTTAAATAAATCGGTTAATTGTTGAACGAAGCCTTTTTTGTCAATCTCTCGACGGAAAATAATTAAATCATCTTTGACGTCTAATAAGATTTTCCTTAATAGCATACTAATCCCAACATCACTCAGTTGTTTGTCTTGAAAAATAGGATCATCTTTTAAGAAAAACCAAGCAAGACGACTAAAACTAAAGACTTGAAGATTAATTGAACCTATGAAGTTTGGATGCGGCTTGTCTTTTGTTTGCCACAACTCTTCTAAAATTTTCATTTCCCCTTCGAATTTCGCGTGCTCTGGCACGATAAGGAAAAACTTCGCCAAGTCATCTTGTGACATCACTTGGTTAATATCTTGTATATACATACTACGCTTATTCGCAGTCTGCGGTCCCATAATAAATTGAAGACTCATTTTATCAACCTTTCTAATAAAAAAATGAACAAATCAGTTCTTTTTCAGATAATCTAATGTTGATTCAGCTAGGCGTTTGTCTAATTCCTCTGTCATCTGTCTTGTTTGGTCATTACTCCACTCATAATAGCTCGTCATTGCTTCAATGACGGGCTTTTTAATTGTTTGCATATAAGTCACATCAAAAAGAAGAAAGTCTGTTCGACGCATGAAATAGTCCAGTGGGGTAAGCGTCATTTCATGTTCTAATGCATAACTTAGACGAATTGATTCAGCTAATGATAAACCTGGAAAATGTTTCATCCCTGCAGCCATTCCAAATACAATTGTTGCATTTGATCCGTACAAGTCGACAATATCAACCGCTTCTTCCTTCGATAAACCAATTTGCATGCCCTTGTCAGCTTCTTTTTCGACATAATCAGGGAAGCTATCACCTTTTGGTATGTCCCCTCCTGAGAGTCTAATTTGCGTCGTATCAAATGCTGGATAGACATGACCTATTCGTTTCTCTAACTCAGTGGAAACGATCTCAATGACTCCTTCAGCTATCCGACGATAATCAGTTAGCTTTCCACCGGCAATTGTCAGCAAACCATCACCCGACATCGTCAAAGAACTGCCACGAGAAACGGCAGATGGATCTTTTTCATCTTGACTATTTTCTGAAATTAAAGGACGCAAGCCAGCCCAACTTGCTTCAATGTCTTCTAAAGTGACTAGACTATTTGGAAAACGGAACTGAATAGCTTTTAGTAAGTATTTGACATCGTCACTCATAACAGTCGGCTTAGTGAGATCATCAGTATAGTCCGTATCAGTTGTCCCAATATAAGTTTTGTTTTTTCGGGGAATAATGAAAATCATTCGATTATCATTCAAGCCTGTATCAGTATAAATAGGCCCTTGAACCGGTAATTTTTCCCAATCTACGACGAGATGAACGCCTTTTGTCGGTCGCATTTGCTTCTTAGTCACCGATTCAGCTAAATTTCTTGTCTCATCTGACCATGGACCCGTCGCGTTCACCACAACATTGGCGTTAATCGTAAACCCTTCTTGGCTTAATTGGTCTACTACAATGACACCGGTAATTTTTCCGTTATCATCGTATACAAAATCAGTAGCTTTAACGTAATTCGCGATCAGAGCTAGGTAGTTGTGAGCTTTTTTTAGAACTTCAATTGTTAAACGAGCATCGTCAGAAACATAATCGAGACCGACTCCTGTTTCCTCTAAGTGCTCTTCTTTTAATAGAGGCTCATTTTCAAGAGTTTCTTGCCGACTTAACATATAATTTTTATAGTTTGGTTGAACTTTTGACAAGCGGTCATATAAATCTAAGGCAACGCGACCTGAAAAAGGTGTAAAGGATGCACCAACCTCATCATAGATTGGCAGCTTCATCTTAGTAGGTTGCACAATGTGACGAGCATTTTGATGGATAATTTCACGTTCTTTTGATACTTCTGCCACGAGTTCGACTTCAAATTGTTTTAAGTAACGTAAACCGCCGTG
>CAZLGI010000004.1:23140-23608 GCA_964558995.1 uncultured Carnobacteriaceae bacterium
TACTCGTTCCTGCAGCAAAATCTTGCATTTCAATTAAACCAGTTTTAATTCCCATTGCTCCAGCTTCAAGGGCAATACCTGCTCCGGTTATGCCACCACCAATAATCAATAAGTCTAATGTTTCAGACCTCATCTTTTTTAGATTATACTCTCTTGTTTTTGCAGAAAATTGCATAGTTTGTCGTCCTCACTTTTCTGTTGGTCTTGGTCTATGTTTAAATACGCGCGTCGCTTCTACTGCATTTTTCCAGCCATCATATAAGTTCTCTCGTTTTTCTTCGCTCATATTTGGTTCAAATAGAGCATCTTTCTCCCACAATGCCTTGATTTCGTCTCGACTCGACCAAAAGCCGGTCGCTAAACCTGCAAGATAAGCCGCTCCTAATGCAGTTGTTTCACTAACTTTTGAACGTTCAATGTTGACATTCAAAATATCCGCTTGAAATTGCATCAAGAAATCATTCGAGG
>CAZLGI010000004.1:23618-26385 GCA_964558995.1 uncultured Carnobacteriaceae bacterium
CTGCCCCACCGTCAACTTGTACTTTTTTAATAGGAATACCGGAGTCTTTATTCATCGTCTCAATGACATCTCGGGTTTGGTAGGCAAGAGACTCAAGCGTCGCACGAATCATATGCTCTTTAGTCGTTCCTCTCGTGAGTCCAAAAACTGCTCCTGTTGCATCTTGATCCCAATGCGGTGCTCCTAAACCTGTGAAGGCAGGAACCACATAAACATTATCACTTGATTCCACTCGAGTAGCATAGATTTCAGATTCATGTGACTCGCGGAAAAATCTTAAGTTATCACGTAGCCATTGAATCGCCGAACCAGCCACAAAAATACTACCTTCTAGAGCATAGTTCACTTCGCCGTCAAGTCCATAGGCAATCGTTGTTAGTAAACCATTCTTCGAGGTGATTGCTTCCTTACCAGTATTCATAATAATAAACGCACCAGTGCCATATGTATTCTTAACCATGCCCTTTTCATAAGCAGTTTGACCGAATAAGGCAGCATGTTGATCCCCTGCAATACTCGCAATAGGCATCTCATAACCATAAAAATGTTCCGGTACAGTATTCCCATAGACTTCAGAAGATGATTTGACTGTTGGTAACATAGCTTTGGGGATCTTTAACAACTCCAAAAGCTCTTGATCCCATTCTAAATCATAAATGTTAAAGAGCATCGTACGACTTGCATTAGAATAATCCGTTACATGAACTTGACCATTCGTCAATTTCCAAACAAGCCAAGTATCAATCGTACCAAATAGTAATTCGCCTTTTTCAGCCCGTTCGCGTGCACCGTCTATTTTATTAAGAATCCACTGAATCTTTGTCGCAGAAAAATAGGAATCGACGACAAGGCCTGTTTTTTCATGGATCATTTTCTTATGGCCATCTTTAATCAATTGATTCGATAAATCATTCGTTTGTTTCGACTGCCACACAATCGCTGAATAAATCGGCTTACCTGTTTTCTTCTCCCAAATCACTGTTGTTTCACGTTGATTCGTAATACCAATACTATCGATTTCAGATGGATGCAAACCCGATTCAATCAAAGCACCCGCAATAACAGTCAGTACCGACAACCAAATTTCATTGGCGTCTTGTTCAACCCATCCTGGTTCAGGGTAACTTTGAGAAATATCTTTCGAATAAGACCACTTCAAATTCCCTTTTTGATCAAAAATAATTGCACGAGAACTTGTCGTACCTTGGTCAATGGACATAATATATGGTTTCTTCATGATGCACTTCCTCCCTCATGAGGTTCTTAGTTTCATAGAACAAGCGTACCATATCTAAGCCAAATTTCGGACAAAAATGATTGATTATTTATTGAAAAACAAACTCAAAGTATAAAATATGAAAACGATATAAAAATAAATAGAAGTGTTTTATCAACTTTTAAAGTAAGGGAGTTCGTATACTTAAGAAGATTTTCAGCACATAACAAAAAAACCTTCACCAGCTAATTAAGCCAGTAAAGGTTTCTATAGTGTTATTCTTGCTCTTCTTCTTTCATTTTGCGAATCAATTCATCGATTTTGTTTCCATAATCAACAGATGAATCACGTTTGAATGTTAATTCAGGAGTACGGTATAGAGTTAAGCGTGAGCCTAATTCTTTACGAATTAAACCAGTTGCTTTCTCCAAACCTTTTTGAATCGCTTCACGTTCGCTTTGTAGTTCATTTAAAGAACTGTAATACACAGTAGCTTGTTGTAAGTCACCGGTAACTTCTACATCGGTAATCGTAATATCTTGAACACGTGGATCTTTAATCACTTTATTCAAAATATCATTCACTTCACGTAGAATTTCTTGTCTGATTCTACCTGCTCTGTATTTTGCCATATAAATCTCTCCTTTTTCAGGATCAAAAATTAACGATCAACAACGACCATTTCAAATGCTTCAATAACATCGTCTACTCGAATGTCGTTATAGTCTTCGACCATTAGTCCACATTCGAAGCCTTTTGCTACTTCACGAGCATCATCTTTGAATCGTTTCAAGCTTGCTAGTTCGCCTTCATAGATAACAATGTTGTCACGAATAACACGGACGCTACTGCTTCTCTTAACGACACCATCAGTAACAAATGCACCTGCAATTGTACCAACTTTAGAAACTTTAAATGTTTCTCTAATTTGTGCTTGACCCGTAATTTTTTCTTCGTATTCTGGATCTAGCATACCAGTCATGGCTGTTTCAATTTCATCAATCGCGTCATAGATAACACGGTGAAGTCTAATATCAACATTTTCTTGGTCTGCTTGTATTTTAGCTTGTGGTGTTGCACGAACGTTAAAGCCAATGATAATTGCATTACTTGCAGTTGCTAAAGTAATGTCACTTTCATTGATTGCTCCAACTGCAGAGTGAATAATTGAAACGCGTACGCCTTCAACCTCAATCTTCTGCAAGCTACCAGCTAAGGCTTCAACAGATCCTTGAACGTCACCTTTAATAATAACGCCAACTTCTTTCAATTCGCCTTCTTTTAGGCTATCGAATAAGTTATCAACTGGTAATGATGGTCCAGCAGACTTAACACGACGTCCTTGGTCGTTTGTCATTGCACGGACACGTCCATATGTATTCCCGACAACAATTGGGTCTCCAATATTTAGTGTACCTGCTTGAACTAATAGTGTTGAGATTGGTCCTTTAGACTTGTCTAAACGTGCTTCAATTACAGTACCGATTGCTAGACGTTTCGGATCTGCTTTAAGTTCTTCAACTTCAGAAACTAATAGAACCATTTCTAGTA
>CAZLGI010000005.1:0-26117 GCA_964558995.1 uncultured Carnobacteriaceae bacterium
CAGTTGTTTCAAATGTCAGACTCATTTCTCCACCTCGCAATTTCCTTCATTATAACCATTTTAAAGCAAAAAAAATACCCCAATACACAAAACAACAGGTCTTTTAAGGGAAAAGCAATCTTAGCCTTCAAAGTATGAAGACCAGGATTTTTTTCTCACTGGTCTTCAGATTTAAGCAATTAAAATTCAGCAACTCGGAACTTCGCAACTGAAACCTTGTCTGAAGTTCCGAGTTGTAAGTAAAAGTCGGAACTTCAGACAAGAATATTAAAATGAAGTTCCGACTTTAACAACATACTCGGAACTTCCCATCAAAAAATCACCTTCAAGTTCCGACTTCATTTACAGAAACCTAATTCTCCCCCAACAAAATCAAACTAAGCATAATACAAGAAATTCATTCTTATTTCTAACAAACAGTGAGTTACCAAAGGCCAAGGGTGATTCACGTATCAAACCCTAAAAACAAAGAAAAGCCAAAACAACTAATTAAAGTCGCTCTGGCTTAATATAAAATTATTTAATTAGTGTTTGGTTTGCAGTGATGATTGCTGTCTTGTAGACATCTTCCTCAACACAACCACGAGACAAGTCAGAAATTGGCTTGTTCAAACCTTGTAAGATTGGGCCAACTGCTTCGAATGCACCGAAACGTTGAGCAATTTTGTAACCAATGTTACCAGATTGGATATCAGGGAATACAAACACTGTTGCTTTTCCAGCGACTTCTGATTCAGGAGCTTTTTGTTTCGCAACTGTTTCAACGAATGCAGCGTCAAATTGTAACTCACCATCAATTTTGTATTCAGGTGCAAGTTCTTGAGCAATTTTTGTTGCTTCTGCAACTTTTTCTTGCTCTGGAGATGATGCTGATCCTTTTGTAGAGAAGCTTAACATTGCAACTTTTGGATCAATGCCAAACATTTCAGCTGTTTTAGCTGACTCTACTGCGATTTCTGCAAGTTCTTGTGCATTTGGGTTAATGTTGATCGCACAGTCAGAGAACAAGTATTTCTCTTGTCCACGGCCACGTAACATAATGAACGCACCACTTGTACGGCTTACGCCTGGTTTTGTTTTAATAATTTGTAATGCTGGGCGAACTGTATCACCTGTTGAGTGAATCGCACCACTTACTAAACCGTCTGCACGGCCAGTGTGTACTAACATTGTTCCGAAATAGTTTTCATCTTTCAATGTTAAACGTGCTTGTTCTTCTGTTGCTTTTCCTTTACGTCGCTCAACAAAAGATGCAACTAATTCATCGAAATCTTCGTAAGTTTCTGGATCCAATACTTGAATGCCATCGATGTCAAATCCACGGTCTTTCGCCGCTTCGTTAACTGCATCCACATTACCAACTAGAATTGGCTCAACTAAATCTTCTGCTTTCAAACGAACAACAGCACCTAAAATACGAGGTTCTGTTCCTTCTGGGAAAACAATTCTAATTTTTTTCCCTTTAATTTTTGCTTCTAACTCTTTAAACATATCCATTTTTGAGTTTCCTCCTCAACGTATTTACTACCATTCTATCATACCGTACTTTCGAAATAAAATCAGCTAAAATCCACAAGAAACAGGAAAATAAAACTGTTATAGTTCGAAAGGTTTTGTTTAAGCCCTTTCATGCGGTATAATTAGCATAACGAATGGAGTGATTTATGTGAATGTATTAGACTTTACTGTACTAGATTTAGAGAAAAAACCTGTTAAATTGGATACGTATCGTGGAAGTGTTCTTTTAATCGTTAATACTGCTTCTAAATGTGGATTAGCTACCCAAATGGATGGTCTAGAAAACCTCCAAAAAAAATATAAGGATCAAGGCTTCACGGTGTTAGCTTTTCCAAGTAATCAATTTATGGGACAAGAACCTCTAGAAGGAACTGAAATCGAAACCCATTGCCAAACAACTTATGGCACCACATTCCCAATTTTTGATAAGACCGACGTAAACGGCGAAAAAGCAAGCGATTTATACAAGTATTTGGTTAGTGAAACGAAAAATAAAAAAATCAAGTGGAATTACTCGAAGTTTCTAATCAATCGACATGGTGACATAGTCAATCGTTTCGCTCCGGTAACGACACCTGATAAAATTGAATCTTATATTGTTGAAGAACTGTCTAAAACTTAAATACCCAATTTGGGAAGAACTTACTTGTGTTAGGAATAGTGACACGGTCTTCTGGTACATAAACTTTACCTGTATCCTCTTCTGCAATTACAATCCTGTCATACATGACAAAAATCGTATCATGAAACCCAATCTCTTCGTATTCTCGGTTAATCAGTTCGTAAAGACTACCTTCAATTTGTGTTTGAGAGGCCGAACTATCAAAGACGACACTCGTTTCATATTGACGGAAAATGAATTCTCCAAAAGAAAAGTAATGATGGCGCCCTTCTTTACCTAAATAGGTAAGGGGTTCTGTTCTTACTTTTTTTTCATATAAGCCGGTAGCTTCAATGGACTCTGGATCATGTACTTGTGAATATGCTGCTCGACGTGAACTGGAAATGGGTTGATAACCTTGTAAAACCGTGTATTCCAGATCGCGTATTGTTGGGGTAACATGTTCATAAATGGCTAGAAACGGTCGATAACGAATGCCATTAATCAATAAAACAGCTAATAAGATTGCGACAATCCCACCGGCCCACTTCAAGAACTTTTTCCCACCCTTAGTTTTTCTTCTAGTAAAAGCGAATGTCATCATGTAAACGATAAATATAATAACCCCGAATAAAATACCAGCGTAACTCTCGTACCACTTTTCCGCTGCTATCCAAAAATCAATTGTCATAAATGAAACTCTCCCCTATCTTCAATCGACACATCCTTATTCTACCAAAAAAGAGAGAAAACATGAACACTTGTCATGTTTTCTCTCTATCTATTTATAATTTTAGTTCAGGTTCTATTCTAACGTATTTTCTGAAGATGTAACGCATGAAAATTACACATAGAATCGCTGAGAAAATTTCTGCGATTGGGTATGACCACCAGATTGCACTTAACGTTCCTGTTAATGATAAGGCGTAAGCTACTGGAATCAATACGACTAATTGACGAATTACTGATACCGTCAAACTGATTAAGCCGCGTCCGAACGCTTGGAAGACTGTACTACTTACAATACAGAAACCAGCAAGTAAGAAGTGTAAGCTGATAATGCGTAGGGCTGGAACTCCAATCTCAAGCATTGCTTCTGATGGGTTAAACATACCGAAGAGTGCTTCTGGGAACAGTTGGAAAATCGCCAAGCCTAAAACCGTAATCCCCACTGCATAACCAATCGAATATTTAATGATTTTTTCCATTCGTTCTGAGTTTTTCGCACCAAAGTTATAAGCAAGAATCGGAACAACACCATTATTCAAGCCGTAAACTGGCATAAAGACAAAGGATTGAAGCTTAAAGTAAACGCCGTACACAGCAGTTGCTGTTGGTGTGAAGATAATTAAAATGTTATTCATAGCAAAAGTTGTAACTGATGTTATTGACGTCATAATCATTGAAGGAATTCCGACTCGGTAAATATCTTTAACTGCTTGCCAGTCGGGACGGTAAATTGCTTTGATATCGATATCTAAAACATCATTTTTCTTAAATTGAAAATAGATTCCGAATAAAGCTCCAAGCCCTTGACCAATAACTGTTGCATAAGCTGCACCAGCTACGCCCATTGCTGGAAAACCGAACCAACCAAAAATTAAAATAGGGTCTAAAATAATATTGGTAATCGCTCCAATACCTTGTGTATACATTGAGAGCACTGCTCGTCCTGTTGATTGCAATAAACGTTCCATAATAATTTGAACAAACAAACCAAGTGAAAAAATCATAATAATTGATAAATATTCTTTTCCGTATTGTTGGATTAATGGGTCATTTGTTTGAATACTAAAAAATTTCTCTACAATCGTAAAACCAAGTACAAGGAAGATTAGATATTGCATTAACGTTAGAAAAATACCATTGGCTCCGGTAATACTTGAGCCTTTTTCATTTCCTTCACCTAATTGACGCGAGAGTAATGCACTCATTCCAACCCCTGTTCCGATTTGAACTGCAATCATCAAGTTTTGAATCGGAAAGGCTAAGGATACGGCTGTTAAAGCTTGCTCGTTTATTTGTGCTACAAAGATACTGTCAACAACGTTATATAATGCTTGGATAATCATCGATGTCATCATTGGAATCGACATCGATAGGATTAATTTATTTACGGGCATAGTTCCCATTTTATTTTCTCTTTTTGCCACTTTCTTAGATCCTGCTTTCAATTTAAATTATTTGGTCTGCTAGTAGACGGTAGGAATTCAAACGCGCTTCCTGATCCGCTATTGTAATAATCATTGCTTCATCAAAGGTATATTCAGCTTGGAAAGCTTCTAGTCTAGTTTGAATCTGTTCTGCTGTACCAACAAGATGTGCTTCTTGGAATTTTTCTAAAATAACTTTGTCCATTTCAGTTAAAGGGTAGTTCGCTGCTTCTTCAGCAGTTAGATACTTCTCCATCAGTTGTCCACGCGCGAATTTCATTTTGTTAATCGCGTAAGGAAGCTCGTAATACTTCGCTTCTTCTTCCGTTCCAGCAGCCAAAGCAAAGAAAGCCACACTAATTTTTCTTTCAGGCATAAAGACAGACGGTTCGAATCGACTATTGTAAATTTCAAAGGCTTCTTTGTTCATACTTCCACTGAAGAATTGAGCAAATGAGTAGCCCATTCCCATTCGAGCTGCCTGTAACGCACTGTCTCCACTTGAACCAAGTAGCCACATATCTGGAGTTTCCTCGATTTCTGGCACTGCTACAGTTGGTTGGTAAAGTGTATTCGCGGGTAATTGGTCTGTCAAAAGGTCTTGTATAATTTCAATCTTTTCATATAAATTATCAAGTTGTGGTGCTCTCCCTTGAGACAAAGCCATAATCCCATGATGATCGCCACCTGGAGCGCGACCTAAACCTAAATCAATTCTTCCTGGGTTGAATGCTTCCAATGTCTTGAATGTCTCAGCAATCTTTAACGGTGAGTAATGCATCATCATAATGCCACCCGTACCGACTTTTATTCTTTTTGTTTGAGATGCGACATGTGCCGTTACAATTTCAGGTGCTGAACTAGCTAACGATTGACTACCATGGTGCTCAGCAAACCATATTCGTTCGTAGCCATATTTATCACCATGCTTCGCTAATTCAACTGCATTTTCTAACGCACCTTTACCGTTGTTTCCTCTGATTACCGGAATTTGGTCTAGTATACTTAATTTCATGAATTAATTGCCCTCTTTTCTTATTTTCTTATAGAATAAACGTGCAGCATCGATTAAATAAGATGGTTTGTGAATAAAAAAATCATGCCCTCCATTTGGCACGAAAAATAAATCAGCATCTTTTATCAATTTTGCAATGTCTTCTGTTTGACTTCGCTCAATCACATCATGTTCTCCAGCCATCACAAGCGTAGGTGCTTGAATACTGCTTAAATCTTCTTTAGAAAGATTTAATTGCGCTCCCATTAAATCGTGAACACAAAGCCTTCTATGTCTTTCTTCCTTATCTTCTATTAGCTCAATCACTTGTCGCTCATGAGCTAATTCCTCTAGTGTAGAGGCAATCAACCCATCTGCTTCATAATTTGCTCCTAATGTAATTAAGCTTCGTACACGTTTTGGATAATGAGCAGCAAGATATAAGCCAATATTACCTCCGTCACTGTACCCGATAATGTGAATCTTTTCAACTTTATTCTCATCTAACAGGTAAATGATATCTTGAGCAATTCTCTGAAAGGACAACTCTTTGACCAATAAGTTCGATTGGCCATGTCCTCTTGTGTCCATCCGAAAGACTTCGAATGATTGTTCAAATATTGCATACAAGTCTTTGAAAATAGTCAAACTTTCATTGTTGCCATGAATGAATAGTAAGGGCTCCCCATGCCCTCCTTTTTCATAATAAATATAGCCCTTATCCGTTTTCAATTTCATGATTGTCCTCCGGTAATTCCCATTCAATCGCTTTTTTCCCGTTTGTCTCAAGAATTTGGTTTATTTTTGAAAAAGGTTTTGACCCAAAGAACCCACGATATGCAGAAAGTGGACTTGGATGTGGCGACGTGAGTACAATATGTTCTTTCGTATCGATCAAGGCTTTTTTGGCGATTGACGCATTGCCCCATAGTAGGAAAATAACTGGCTCTTCTCGGTCACTTAAGGCTTTGACGACTTGATCGGTCAGTTGCTCCCAACCTTTGCCGCGGTGGGAATGAGCTGCGCCTTGTCGAACGGTTAATGCGGTATTGAGTAAAAACACGCCCTGCTCAGCCCAACTGGTTAAATCGCCGTGAGTCGCTGGTTCGATACCTAAGTCCGTTTCTAATTCCTTATAGATGTTTCTTAATGAAGGTGGAATCTTAATCCCTTTTTGAACAGAAAAACTTAGGCCATTCGCTTGTCCTGGTCCGTGGTAAGGGTCTTGCCCTAATATCACCACTTTGACGTCTTGATAGGCGGTCAATTCAAAGGCACGCCAAATGTCGGCTTGTTTTGGGTAGATCGTTTCTGTGTTATATTCCGCCTCTAGAAACTCCTTTAATTGTGCAACATAAGGAAGTTGGAATTGCTTTGCTAAGATCTCTTGCCAATCATTGTCAAATAACGGTGTCATTTTCTCCCTCCAATCACTTTTACTCTCTTCCCTCAATTATAATAGGTAAGTGTGAGAATACAAGTTATAAGTCTCTGAGTTCATTTTTTCTCATGTATTGAAACATGATACATTATTTGTGATAAAAATATTTTAGTCGAAAATGCAGAGCCTCTAATGAAAGAGCTTGCTGATTATCAGACCTGGTCAAACACGGATCATGGTGTGGCTAAAGCTATTCTAAGTTGCATCAATCATGACTTATAAAAGGTTACTCTTTTTGATCGTTGAACGTCTTTTCTATTAAGAGAGGAGGCGTTATGGATGGAGATGGAATTTCTATCATATGTTGAGCTTATCAGCAACACGGGCTTTCCAATAGTGATTTCTTTGTATTTATTAAATCGTATGGAGAAAAAAATGGATACCTTGGTTCGCTCGATTGATAATCTTACTCATACGTTTGTAGGGAAGAAAAGCTGAGTACAGCTTTTCTTTTTTTGGGCTATGAAATTGAACTGAGTTTGCAGCCTCCCTGCTTGAGTCTGTTTAATCGCTGTATTTGTCCCTAATATCAATAGTAAGGACAAATTTATAACTTTTTGCATAAATATGTCCCTAATACCCGACTACCAATATAAAGCCACGCTAACCATAAAAAGACAGCTCCTCTAGGTGAGGAACTGTCTTTTTATGGTTAGTCTAAAATTGTAATAGTCATTTGTTGTCTGCCGAATGCGTTCATTGTAGCCATGTCTTCGATGTGTAAGTCGATTTTGTTCCCGATGATTGCTCCACCTGTATCGCCGGCGATTGCAATTCCATAACCAGGTACGTCTAACAGTGTGCCCAGTGGGATAACGTTTGGATCGACTGCGATGACCATTGGATTGATTCTTAAGTCAATGCCCATGCGCGTAAAGTTTGTTAAGCCTGCTTCGTGACGGGAATATGCGGTTGCTGAAACAACCATTTGACGCCCTTTGGTAACAGGTGCTGGTGCTTCAACTTTTGGTTCGGTCTTTTTATTTTCTACAGGAACAACTTCTGTCTTGCTTTGTTGTGGTTCGGAGTAAGAGATTGTTTCTGTTTCTTCAACAATTGCTTCGACACGTTCCGCTTCTGCCAATCTTGCTTCCTCTGTTAGTCTTGCTTCTTCAGCCAATTTAGCTTCTTCTACTTCGATTTCTTTTTCTGCAGTTAGGATTTCTCCTAATTCAGCTTGGTTTTCACTCAATACTGCTTGAAGTTCGCTAAGTTCATCACTTAATGCTACTGCTTCTTCTTCAACTTGTGTCGTCTTTTCAGTCACTAATGTCACTTCATCAACTAACTTTTTCTCAAGTTGTTTTAGTTCAGCTTCTTCTTCAATTGCCGCTACAATGCGTTCATTGTCTGCTGCTTGTAATTGTCCAACTAAAAGGATACGTCCGATGAAATCAGTAAAACTCTCTGATTCAAAAATCATCAAGATACGATTTGTTGACGTTGAAGATGTTTGTAGTGCTAGTAAACGCTCTTCAAGTTGTCCTTTGCGATCAGAAATTTGTTCTTTTGAACGGTCAATGTCTAATTGTGTTTGTTCTTTTTCAATATTAATCGCTTCGATTTGAGCATATAACTCATCAACTTCTGTCTTCTTTTCGTTTATATGCAGTAATTTATCTGCAATATAAGTCTCAAGCTCAGAAATGTTCGATTGTTTTTCAATCTTTTGCTCATGTAATTGATCCTTCGAACTTGCTTGAATAGGTGCAGCGACCAGCAATTGTGCCGCCAGACTTGCAAGAATCAATTTGCCGAACGTTCTGTTCTTTCTCAAATAGGTTCGCCTCTTTCTTTGTCAATTCCATACCATTATATAGCTTTAAAGACCTTACATGGTTGCAATCCTCTTACGATTTCATTTCAAACCTTACGTTCTGTAACACAACCGTAATATATGACTCCTTAAAGTTTGATTGCTTCTAAGAACGTCACTTGCTATGATAATAATGATAAAGGAGAGATGACATGACTAAAAAAGCTTATTACGCTGCCCCACTATTTGCTCAAATGGAATTAAGATACAACACCTTCTTAACTGATATGATAAAAAAAGCTTATCCAGAGCTTGATATTTATATTCCGCAAGAACAAGGTGATATCAATGATAAAAATGCTTATGCAGACTCAGTTATGATTGCAAAATATGACACAGATGCTTTACTGGCTTCTGATGTGATGATTGCAGTTTTAGACGGTCCTACAATTGATGTCGGTGTTGCAACTGAAATCGGCGTTGCTTATCAAGCAAACATTCCGGTAATTGGTCTTTACACAGATTCGCGTCAACAAGGTGCAACAAACCAGCAAAAACTGGATGCTTTACAAGAAGTAGCAGAATCGCAATTCTCTTACGTCAATCTTTACACGGTCGGTTTAATCAAAACAAACGGTGTCATTTTAACGAATGAAGAAGATCTTATCACAAAAATTGGAGAATACCTTTAAACAGAGCTGAGAAGCTCTGTTTTTTTGTCCTTTAGGGCTTATTAGTATGATTCTTGTGACAAACCCCTCTTTCTTCTATAAAATAGAACTAACAAAGTCTTAACTCTGAGGTGAGTGCAATGGATGAAAAAAGAATTGGCCTAATCGATATTGGATCAAACACAATTCGGTTAGTTATTTTTGAAATTGATCAAAACTATAATATTTTCGAATTGCAAAACATTAAAACACCAGCACGATTATCGCAGTATTTGAACGATGACAAAGTAATGGCTCAAGAAGGAATTAATCTTTTAGCTAAAATACTAAACAACTTTTTACAAGTCGCTGAACAATATAATGTGGCCGATTTAATGCCCATGGCGACTGCTGCGATTCGTCAATCAAAGAATCATGATGACATCAGCGAGCAAGTGAAAGAAAAAACTGGCATCACACTACAGATTGTTCCGGAAGAAAAAGAAGCATTTTACGGGAGTTATGCGGTAACGCTTACGACTGCTGCGACTGAAGGAATCACCGTCGATATCGGGGGTGGGAGTACGGAGCTCACTTATTTCAAAGATAAAGAAATCGAGAAAATCCGCAGTTTCCCTTTTGGTGTCGTCACCTTGAAGCAAATGTTTCTTAAGGGAAAAAAACATAACGACAGCAAAGCAATCAAAAAAATGGCCGCCTTTATAAAAGATGAATTTACTAATGTTGACTGGTTACAGAAAACAAAACTTCCAGTAACCGCAATTGGGGGATCTGCACGTAATATTGCAAATGTGCATCAACGTCAAAATGACTACCCACTTGCTGGCGTACATGGGTATCAAATGTCAAAACTTGATTTAGAAGCGACGCTGGAACTCTTTCGCAATCAATCGTTAGAAGAGTTAGAGAATTTGGATGGCTTAAGTCAAGACCGTGCCGATATTATTATTCCAGCGAACCTCGTATTTAATACGCTTGTTGAAGTAACCAAGGCGCCCTCTTTTATGTTCAGTAATAGAGGACTTAGGGAAGGGATTCTGATTGAGTCAATCAACAATGATTCGAATGACACTGGTTTTTCTAAACACAACATTCGTACGCAAAGTATTTATAAACTTGGTCTTTACTACAACACACAAGACAAAGTGGCTGACCAAAGGGGTAATTTAGTCAGTATGCTTTATGACGAGTTTTGTAAAGAAGGCATTTTTGAAAAAGACAACAACATTGAAAGACTGCTCCAATATGGTAGCTATCTGTACTATTTAGGCAAATATGTTGAAAGTGGCGCCAGTTCACAACATACCTTTTACATTGTTTCTAATAGTGAGCTTGATGGAATTAACCATGAAGAACGCGTCATTATTGCGTTACTTGCGAGTTATAAAAACCGTTCACTTTTCAAACAATATATAGAACCTTTTGAAAATTGGTTCAATGAGGATTTTATCAATCAGCTAAGAGGGTTCGGTGGGATAATTAAGTTTGCCAATGCACTGAACGACTCACACTTAAACGTTGTGAAAAATATTAAATTAAATAAGAAAAATGGGCACTACGAATTACTTTTTTATCATGATGGTGATGTAATCGCTGAACGTTATCGTGTGTTGCGTCAGAAAAAACACATTGACCGAGTATTGCCTATGGATGTTGAGTTATATTTTGTGGACATCCATAGCGGTGAAAAAACGATTGTCCATCAGGATTATTAAATTGATGATTGGGGGTTGTGCAGATAATGACAGAATTTGAGCAGTTTGATTTGGAATCACCAGAGTATTACTATAATCGTGAATTGAGCTGGCTGGAATTTAATAAACGTGTGATTTTGGAAGCCGATGATCACTTAAATCCCTTGTTAGAAAAATTGAATTTCCTTTCCATTGGAAGTTCGAATTTAGATGAGTTTTTCATGATTCGTGTCGCTGGTCTACAAGAACAACTAAAATTTGGTTATTCTGAAAAGGATACAAAAACGCAACTAACCGCCGATGAACAATTGGAAGCTATTGCGAAAAAGAATCGGAAGAATATTGTCTTGCAATACGATTTATTTAAACAACTGAAACAAGAGCTAAACAAGCAACAGATTTCTTTTGTCAAAGTCACAGATTTATCTGACACAGAACAAGAAAATGTGAAAGAATATTATCAAACGAACATCTTTCCTGCCCTTACCCCTCTTGGCATTGATGCCTATCGTCCTCTGCCTCATTTGAACAATAAACTGTTACACATTTTTGTCAATCTTTCAAAAGGGGCACAAAAAAATGTCGCGGTTGTGCCTATTTCTACTCTGCTTGAGCGTCATTATTTACTTCGTGATAATGACAGAATTAAAGTCTTATTGCTAGAAGATATTATTGGTTCGCATTTAGAATCCTTATTCCCTGGATTTGAAATCACGAGTCATTTTGTCTTTCGAATTACTAGAAATGCCGATTTTGATATTCATGAAGATGGTGCGGAAGATCTGATTCTTGTAATCGAAGACTACTTGAAACAACGTCAAAACGGGATGGCTGTGCGCTTAGAAATTGAAAAGCAAACGAATAATCATGAACAAGCAGCTAATATCACTTTTTTAATGAAGATTTTAGACTTACGAGAACGTGATTTATATGAATTTGATGGACCACTTGATTTGACGGTACTAACTGATATCGTCAAATCACTAAACGATGATTTTCCTGAATTAACTTATCCGCCTTTTAAACCTATTATTCCTCAAGAACTAATCCAAAAAGATATATTTGCCGTGATTGAGCAAAAAGATGTGTTTTTCCAGCATCCATACGATTCCTTTGAACCCATTGTCGATTTCATTCAAAAAGCAGCTGAAGATAAAAATACTTTGGCGATTAAACAAACCCTTTATCGTGTTTCGAGTAAATCACCGATTGTGGCTGCTCTTCAAGAAGCGGCGCAAAATGGGGTTCAAGTAACGGTGTTGGTCGAACTGAAGGCTCGCTTTGACGAAGAAAATAATGTTCATTGGGCCAAAAAATTAGAAGATTCTGGAGCTAACGTTCTTTATGGTGTTTCAGATTTGAAAACCCATAGTAAAATCACGCTTGTTGTGAAGAAAAAGCAAAATAAAATCGTGCGCTATGTTCATTTAGGCACTGGAAATTACAATGATCAAACGGCTAAAGGCTACGAAGATATGGGAATTATCACCAAGCACGAGGAAATTGCGGAAGATGCGACGGCTTTCTTTAATTATTTGAGTGGCTATTCGGACGTTCCTGACTATAAGCAACTTTTCGTCTCACCTTTTGATATTCGTTTGTCTTTCCTAGAATACATTGAGGAAGAAATTCAATACCATAAGGATTTTTCGAATGGACGTATCATTGCCAAAATGAATTCGTTGACTGATAAAACGATCATTATGAAGCTCTACGAAGCCAGTCAAATCGGCGTAAAAATTGATTTAATTGTTCGGGGGATTTGTTGTTTGCGTCCCGGTGTCCCTGGTGTGAGTGAAAATATTCGAGTGCGAAGTATTGTTGGTCGCTTTTTAGAGCACAGTCGGATTTATTTCTTCAACCAAAATGGTAAACAGCACTTATTCCTATCTTCAGCTGATATAATGACTCGGAATATGGTTAAACGCGTCGAAATTGAATTCCCGATTTTGGACCATACGATTAAGGATGACATTTTAGCCATTCTTGAATTTTATTTAGCCGACAACACTAAGGCAAGAGAACTTCAGGCAAATGGCGATTACGTCTACGTGAAAAATAATGAACCTGCTTTCTCTGCCCAAGAGCATTTCATCGCAAATGCCCTTCGAGAAAAACACCATACAAAAGCAGATCAGCAAAAGCAGTCTTGGTTCGGCCGCTTGAAAGATCGCTTCTTGTTGAAATGATTTTTATAAAAAAAGGCGCATGGGAATTCCATGCGCCTTTTTTCATCAATTATTTATTCTTCACCCGATTAAACTGAATCAGCCCTACTACAAACCCAATCAAAGCTGGAATCAACCAACCCATACCGATTGAGAATAGTGGTATAAATTCTGCAGCCCATTCTGATAGATGATCCAAACCAGTCGCACTCTTTAATCCTGTCGGTAAAGCATGCAAGAAATCAAGAAGTGCAAATGGTAATGTAAATAAAATCGTAATCCGGTATACAACCGTATGATTTTTGAACAGTGGATTAATAATCGCTAACACAATCAATACCATTGCGAGCGGATAGAGGAACATCAACACTGGAATCGAGAAGGCAATAATTTGGTTTAAGCCTAAATTTGCAATTAGAAGTGAAATTAGCGTAAAGGTATAAACGTACTGGTTATAAGTAATTTTATCTGGAAACATTTTTGCGAACATTTCACTAATCGCGGTAATCAGACCAACTGCTGTTTTGAAACACGCGACTGTAATAATAACCGCCAAAACAACTGCACCAAAACTACCAAAATAATGAGCTGATACTTCTGCTAAAGC
The DNA here is from genome assembly GCA_964558995.1 of uncultured Carnobacteriaceae bacterium. Taxonomy (GTDB): domain Bacteria; phylum Bacillota; class Bacilli; order Lactobacillales; family Aerococcaceae; genus Jeotgalibaca. The sequence goes on from CAZLGI010000005.1 coordinate 13,604, forward strand.
TGCGCCTCCATTTTGGCTAACTTCCATAACTCCTTGACTTGTTGCACCAATATAAACTAAGCTCGTGTAAATAATTCCCATCAAAAGCATACTGAACAAACCAGCAAGGATCGTATCACGGGCAATTCTAGATGGTTTGGTTACACCTAGATTTTTGATCGTACTCACAACGATTATCCCAAATGCCAAAGCCGCAAGTGCATCCATCGTGTTATACCCTTCTAAGAATCCTGTAAAAAAGGCCCCATCTTGGTATTGAGGTTGAACGGCTACCTCGCCGACATCCCCCATTGGTTTAACTAAGGCAAAAAATGCTAGAAATGATAGAGAGACTAAGAATATCGGATTTAGAATTTTTCCAACCCAAGTTAAAATTTTAGTTGGACGTAAGCTAAACCACAGTGATGATCCAAAGAATATTAATGTAAAGATAAATAAAGCCAGTTGAAGTTGGTTTGGATTTAGATAAGGCGCAAATGCCGCTTCATAAGATACGGTTGCAGTCCTTGGAATTGCAAAAAACGGACCAATTGTCAGGTACAAAGCAATAGTATAAAACATACCATAACCAGGACTTACAACACTAGCTAAATCATAGAGACTTTCTTTTCGCGATAGACCCATTGCGACAACAGCTAAAAATGGAATTCCGACCGCTGTAATTAGTAATCCAATTGTTGCTGGAACCAAATTAGATCCCGCTTGCTGCCCCAATTGAATTGGGAAAATTAAATTCCCAGCTCCAAAAAATAATCCAAATAGCATCGAGCCGATAAATATATATTCTCTTACCGTTAGTTTCCTATCTATTTCAACCACGCCTCTCTTATAAAATTCAGTTGTTTTCGATTATAGCACATCTGAATCCCTCTTTACAGAAAAGATATCGCATTCTTTGCTGTTACAATGATATAATGAAGTTATCTCTATGTTTTTTCGTGAGTACAAGGAGTGAGTTTATGGATAAAGAAGATATTTTACGAACAAAAATTTCATTACAAGGCGACTTTTTTGATATGGCCCTTTATAGCGGTGTTCTCTATCTTTGGAAAAATGATCACCAAGTCTCCTTGTACCATTGGGATAAGTGGATGGATCAACTCTTGCCACACAAACTTCCCGTCTATACAGAATCTGTACCGAACCAGAGTATCAGCTGCCGTTTGGATCAGTTAAAACCGTATTATATTAAGACGATTACCTTCGACCAACCTGTTCTTGATTTCGTCCTTTTCAATCATATTCTTTATTTCATTAATCAGGATGGTTTAAGTTCAGTCTTACCAGCAAGTGCTGATTTAGCAGTTACCTCTTTGGCCAAGGGAGAATTTCATTCCTTAGCTTTAAGTAATAAAGATCGATTGGCATTGAGTTCAACAACAAATGGGTTGTTCGAATATATTTTAACGAGCCAATATCAAAAAACAAAGCAAGAGTCTTCCTTAATTCAATGGAATAAGCAACCAACTGCTGATGTTTTTTGGGATGAACACAATCTTTTACAACTAAATGAAGCTGGTCAACCGATTCAGCGGATTGATTTCAACGTCAAAAACCAAAGCATTTCAGTCTCTAAGCAGTTTAGTCAGGATCACTTGCAGGAGTATCATAATTATTATCTTTCTTCACTTGATTTACATGAAGAAAGAGAAGCTGAAAGTTTTGTGCCTTTATTCGAGTACTTACCTTCTAAGACGACAGATAATACGGTTGAGGGCGAAATTCCAATTGAGTTTATGCCTCATCATTATTTTAGATCGACCCTTTTAGCAGATGATGTTCTCTATTTAGATGAAAATGAAGCTGGCTTAACCCTTATATTAGGTAACAATGATTATTATAAATGGCTTAAAAAAGACTACAAAGATTTTCGAAGTTACCCGAAATCTAGGAATTATCGCCATCATCTTCACCTATTAACAAAGAATGCATTAGAATTCTACATTTTCCACTCATACCAATAGCTTTTTGATTAGATTATGTTAGAATATGAAAGGATAATATTAATAGAATTGAGGAATGCCAAAAAATGATTACAGTATCAGATGTTAGTCTGCACTTTTCTGACAGAAAACTTTTTGACAACGTAAATATAAAATTCACTCCAGGGAATTGTTATGGTGTAATCGGTGCGAACGGTGCCGGTAAATCAACCTTCTTAAAAATCCTATCGGGTGAGATACAACCATCAAGCGGTGATGTGATTGTAGATCCAAACGAACGTCTCTCTGTATTAGAACAAAACCACTTCGGCTTTGAAGAACACCAAGTTCTTGATGTCGTGATTATGGGTAACAAACGTCTTTATGAAGTCCGTCAAGAAAAAGATGCCATCTATATGAAGGAAGATTTTTCAGATGCTGATGGGATTCGTGCTGGTGAACTTGAAGGTGAATTCGCAGAACTAAACGGTTGGGAAGCTGAAGCAGATGCTTCAAACTTACTACAAGGTTTAGGAATCCCTGAAGAATTACACGAGAAGAACATGAGCGAATTGATTGGGCCACAAAAGGTAAAAGTACTACTAGCTCAAGCTTTATTCGGTGAACCAGATATTCTTTTGCTAGACGAGCCTACAAACGGTTTGGATAAAACTTCAATTGATTGGTTATCGGAATTCTTAATGAACTTCCCAAACACCGTTATTGTTGTTTCACATGACCGTCACTTCTTAAACACAGTATGTACACACATGGCTGACGTAGACTTCGGTAAAATCCAACTTTATGTTGGTAACTACGATTTCTGGTTACAGTCAAGTCAACTAGCTTCTAAATTAGCAGCAGACCATAACTCTAAAAAAGAAGAAAAAATTAAAGAGCTTCAAGACTTTATCGCAAGATTTAGCGCGAATGCTTCTAAATCAAAACAAGCTACTTCTAGAAAGAAAATGCTTGATAAGATTACTTTAGATGACATTCAACCTTCTTCAAGAAAATACCCATTCGTTGGTTTCGATCCAGAACGTGAAATTGGAAATGACGTTTTAATCGTTGATGGTATTTCTAAATCAATCGATGGTGAGAAAGTTCTTGATAACATTAGTTTCTCATTGGGCCGGAATGACAAAGTTGCTTTCACGAGTCGTCGTGATATCGCAACGACAACACTATTCCGTATTTTAATGGGTGAAATCGAACCTGATGAAGGTAGCTTCAAATGGGGCGTCACAACGTCTCGTACTTACCTACCTAAAGACAGTTCTAGTGAATTCCCAGATCCTAACATCAACATTTTAGAATGGTTGCGTCAATTCGCTGGAAAAGAAGAAGCTGACAATACCTTCCTACGTAGTTTCTTAGGAAGAATGTTATTTACTGGCGACGACGTTATGAAAGAAGTATCTGTCTTATCTGGGGGAGAAAAAGTTCGTATCATTTTATCAAAAATGATGTTGTCAAAGGCAAACGTCTTAATTATGGATGACCCAACAAACCACTTGGACTTAGAATCAATTACAGCTTTGAACGATGGTATGATTGCGTTCAAAGGTGCCCTATTGTTTGCATCAAGTGACTATGAGTTCATTAACACAACTGCAAATCGTATTATTGAAGTAAGCCCTAATGGAGTTGTTGACCGTTTAGAGACAACTTATGAAGAGTTCTTGAATGATGCTAATGTGCAAGCTCGTGTAGATGCTTTGTATGACAAATAATTAAAAAAACGCAAGTGAGCATATAAAACTGCTCACTTGTGTTTTTTTGTGGGACAGTTGGGGGGATTGAGTTTGTCCCATTTCACAAAAAAAGGTTTAATGCTCTCTTTTTTTCCAAAGAATATTGGCTACACAGCAACTATCTCCGTTATTTCTTATTTCGTGACGTGTTTTGATTGTGCCGTCTTCTTGGCGTTCTTCTGACATACTGCTGTCAATCATGCTGCCGTAATTTACTTCTTTTTCGTATTTAATATTGACGTCGATCATTTGATAATTGGCGTGGAAATCTTTGTCGATGGTGTTTAACATCCAATCAAAATATTTTGAATTATTAACGTGTTGGTTGCCGTCAATGTCTAAGTATCGCACTCGGAATGGAATGACTTGGCTTGGCTCGCCTACTGCTTCAATTTTCGGGTGACGAACCATTGTCCGAATTTCATCTGCTTCGTAAGGTGCGACTAGTTCTGCTTGAATTTGGGTCATTTTGCGTGTGTCCATTTTCATAATGGAAAAAGTTGTCATGACTTCAACTAACAGATTTTCTTTCGTATCGTAAGCTCTGAAAATCCGATAAGTAAAGAAGCGATTATAGCTGATTGCTTCTGTCTCGATAATAATATTTTCCATTCTTTTTGGCATTCGATTAAGTGTCATATGGTATTGAATAATAATCCAACTTAAACCTAATTGCTCCATTTGATCTTCTGTATTGCCTAATATCTCACTTTGCTTGCCGGATGTTTCGACCATGACATTAATTAATGCTGGTAAAGTCATTTCACTTTGTGTATCACATTCGTATGTTTTTACTTGATGATTTTCTCTGAATTTTAATCCGCTCATTTAATTATCGCCTCGTGTTTTTTATTAGCTAATCGTTTTTGCCATGCCGCCATCTATTAAAATTGTTTCACCTGTAATATAAGTATTTGCATAAGATAATAAGAATGTCACGGCTTTCGCAAATTCTTCAGGTTCGCCTAGTCTCCCTAGTGGAATATCGGCTTTTGCTTGCTCCTTTATTTCCTCAACTGAAACGCCTGCTCGCCTAGCTCGGTCTTGATCCAATTCTTGAATGCGTCCTGTACTAATTTTCCCTGGTGCTGCGACGTTGACTAAAATATTGTCGGCAGCAAGTTCTTCTGCGAGTGATTTAGACAGACCCACAATACCGTTTCGGAAAGTGTTTGATAAAATCAAATTCGAAATTGGTGTTTTTACTGAAATAGATGCAATATTGACAATCCTTCCGCCCTCTTTACGCAAATCAGGTAAGACTTCACGAATCACTCGAATATAACTAAACAAGTTCAGTTCAAAGGCATCTTGCCAAGCATCATCGTCAAAATCATCAAAATCCCCACTCGGTGGTCCACCTGCATTGTTCAATAGAATTTGAATGCTACCAAATGTTTTCTGGGTTTCTTTGACTAAGTCTTTAATTTGCGCAGGTTTCGTAATGTCGCAAACATGATAGGCAACTTTTCCAGCATTTAGTGCTTCTAATTCTTTTTGAACGGCTTGAAGTGTTTCCTCATTACGACTGGTCAGCATCACATTCGCGCCCTCTTTTACCAATTCGGTTGCGACTGCTTTCCCCAACCCTTTACTGGATGCAATGATTAAAGCCGTTTTACCTTTTAACCCCAAATCCATTATTCATTCTCCTTCTGCTTTTATCATTCATTTCTTTGCTATAATAGAATTAATTTACTAACTACATTCTAACATAAGGAGTGAGAAACGTGCGGATTTTACATACAGCTGATTGGCATTTGGGAAAAATCGTCAATGACTATTCCATGATTGAGGATCAGCGCCATTACTTAAACAAACTCATTGATCATATTAAAGATAAGCAAGTTGACGCTTTTATCGTAGCCGGAGATTTATATGATCGGTCGCTACCGTCAAAAGAGGCCGTTAGCTTGGCTGATGAAATTTTAACGCGCATTATTGAAGAGCTACAAATCCCTGTTTTAGTCACATCAGGAAATCACGACAGCAGCGAGCGTTTAGAATACGGCTCGCGCCTACTGAGTACAAACCATTTATATATTGAAGGTACAGTTAAAGAAGCGACACGGAAAGTGACGATTCAAGATACGAACTTTTACCTACTGCCGTTTACTGAACCTATTTTGATTCGTCAGTTAGTTCATGATGACAGCATTCGAACAATGGAAGACGTGACACGTTATCAAATTGACAAAATTAAAGAAGATATGGATGATACCAAAGTAAATATTCTCATCGCGCATGGCTATGTCATCAACGGTACGCCTGACTCGGTTGAAGAAACAGATTCTGAACGCCCTCTTAATATCGGAACGGTTGAATATATTCCTTCTGAGCTACTTGAGGATTTTGACTATGTTGCTTTAGGACATTTGCACAAGCCCCAAAAAGTGAAACATGACAAAATTCGCTATAGCGGCTCTTTGTTGAAATATTCAAAATCTGAATCGATGCATCAAAAACGCGTCCCTCTGATTGATATTACTAAAGACCAATTAGAAATCGAAATGGTTTCGGTCAAGCCACTCCATGATATGCGAATCTTAAAGGGGACCTTTGCAGAGTTGATCAAAGGTAGCTCAACCGATTATATATTCTTTGAATTGGAAGACAAAGATATTATTTTAGACCCAATGAACCAATTAAGACGTCGCTATCCAAATGCAATGGGCCTTGAATATGCTAATCGCCAAGAAGCAATCTCTTCGAAGTTAAATCATACTCAAAATGATTTAGAGCAATTATCTTTAACTGATTTATTTGCTGATTTTTATCAAGAATACACACAATTAACGCTATCTGAGGATGACACGACAATTATCAACCAAGCCTTTGAAGTAGCAGAAAGGACGAATCATGAGACCCCTTAAACTTGAAATGACTGCGTTTGGTCCTTATAAAGAACATACCGTTTTAGATTTTACCGACTTCGGTCATCAAAATATCTTTTTAGTTAGTGGTCCAACTGGTGCTGGAAAAACAACGATTTTCGATGCGATTGCTTATGCACTTTACGATGACGCGAGCGGTAATAGTCGTGATAAAAATACATTTAAATCAGACTATGCCAGTGATGACGTATTTTGTGAAGTCATTTTTACTTTTGAAATTAATGGAAAGGAGTACCGTGTTGAACGCTCCCCTGCTCAAGATGGTCCTGGTAAACGCGGCGTTCGAAGCCATTTGTCAAAAGTGAGCTTTTTCCATGATGGCCAAGTAACAACGAAAATTAAAGATGCCAATGAAGAAATTGAAGAATTACTTGGCTTAACTTACGCACAATTCAAGCAAATTGTGATGTTGCCACAAGGTGAATTCAAGAAATTATTGGAATCAAATAGTAAAGATAAAGAAGAGATCTTTCGTAACATTTTCCGAACTGAAACGATCTTAGCTTTTCAAGAAGAGCTAAAAACACAAGCAGCAAGCTTAAAAAAGTCTGCTGAAGCTGCTCGTTCAACACTGAATGGGGCCTTTAATTACTTAATTGATATTGTTGATGAATCTATTATGGAAGCAAAAGACCAAGAAGATTTTGAAGAGGTTTTGACGCGATTGAGCGTGATGGAAGAGACATTCAATGAACAAAGAAAGACTTTGGAAATTAATAATACAGCCATTCAAACTGACATAAAACAGGTTGAAGAACAACTTATTGATTTGAAAAAACTAGATGATCTTCAACAATCAAAGTTAGATTTGGAAGATAAACAAGCTCAATTTTCTACTATCGAGCAACAGATTCAAGCTTTTGAGAACGCAAAAGCTTGTATTGAAGCGAAAGAAAACTGGAAAAAAGAAGAGAATGATTTGTATTTGCTTGTAAAGCAGCAAGCAAAGGATAGTAAAACATTCACTGATACTTCTGAAGAATTAAAGAATAAAAAAGAAGCTTTCAAATCGTTAGCAGAAGATTATGCTGCGCTAGGAAGTTGGCGTGAGAAAGAAAAAATGCTGGTTGCTCAAGTTGAGCAGTTTCTTCAGATGCACACGAAGCAAGCCCAACAAAAATCGGCAGAGTCGAACAAAGAGTCCCATCGAAGCGCCCTTCTATGTCTTAAAAATGACTTGGAAAATATGCAGGCTGACTTAAAGATTATTAACTCCAAAATGCAAGCTATTTTAGAAACACAAAAAGAGCTAGCTAATAAAAAAGAATTAGTTTCTAAGATTGATGCTACTATCAAAGACCTCGAGCGAAAAGAAAAAGAGTTTGAAGCACTTAATAAACTAATCACTAAAAAAGCTGAAGCAGTCATCACTTTCCAGGACGCACAGAAGCACTACATCAACCAAAGTGACTACCTAACTGCTCAGCGTAATCTTTTTAATCAAAACTTAGCTGGTGTTCTAGCTTCAGAATTAGTATCTGGTGAAGCCTGTCTCGTTTGTGGATCAACGGAACACCCAAACCCTGCCCACAATACAGACGATGCTCCTACAGAAGAAGCCATTGAGTTGTATCAAGCCGAAGCTGATGAAGCACAAATCGCCTTCTCTGATTCGTCGGCGAATGTGGCCAGCTTGAACGACCAAATCCGAGCGGTAGAAAGCCAACTCGGTTTTTCAGCTAATGAATTGCCACAACAGCAAGAAGATTTGAAAATCAGCTTGCTTAAAAAGAACGAAGACTTGACCAACTTAAGACTCTTGATTGAATCGTTACAAAAAGAGGTCAATCAAGAAGCTGATTTACTAAAAAAACAAAATGAACTTCTTGAGGCAGAACGTTCCATTGAGTTAGCACAAAAAGAGAGCCAAACAAACCTGAAAAACATTGAGGTATCTTTGAACACTCTTTCTACCGAAATTGCTGCTCTTGAAGAAGATTTAAAAGACTTAGAATTCGAACAGTTAGAGCATGAATTAAAAGCTTTAACAGCGAAAATTCAAGTAACTGAAAAAGACTATCCTCTTGCAAAGGGTCAAATAGATGAACTAGATAAGTCGCTAGCCGTTCAAAAAAATACGCTAGAGTCACTTGAAACACAAATTATCAACATGACAAAACGTGTCAGCGACCAAGAAAATATTTATCAAACTAAACTTAGAGAAGCGAACCTCTCTGAAGATTTTGAAGATGATTTGCTTTCAAAAGACGAAATCGAACGACATAAAAAAGCCTTAAAAACTTATCAAGACGCGGTTACTGTTAATATTAATAACCTAGCTACTCAAGCAAAAATTGTCGCTAAATATGGTGAAGATGTATTGGAAGAAAGCGTCATTGAAAAAATAAATGAGTTAAATGAAGCTCAACAAATAATTGAAAGAAACCTGACAATTCTAAATAATGATATCCAAACGATTAAAAAAGGTAGGCGTGAGATTACTAACATTTATGAAAAAATGCGCAAGTTATTAACTCGTTTCCAGAAAATTCAATACCTTTCTCAAATCGCAAATGGTACATCTAAAGAAACAGGTCGAATGTCCTTTGAACGTTATGTTCTGGCTATTTATTACGAGGAAATTGTAAGTGCAGCGAACATCCGCCTGCAACAAATGACTGATGACCGTTATTTGCTAATTCGAACAGAAGAAGTTGGTAAAGGTGCTGGCGCGAAAGGCCTTGAGCTAGATGTTTTTGATCACTATACCGGTCAAAAGCGTAGTGTCAAAACTTTGTCTGGTGGCGAAAGTTTCAAAGCGTCATTGGCTTTGGCACTAGGTTTGAGTGATGTTATGCAACAACAAAGCGGTGGCACACAAATTGACACTCTGTTTATTGATGAAGGATTTGGTACCTTAGATTCTGAGTCGCTCGATAATGCGATTCATACGCTAATGGAAATTAACGCACGCGGTCGAATGATTGGCGTCATTTCACACGTCGAGGAGCTTAAAACACGTATTCCAGCTCATATCAAAGTCACCCATTCACCTGAAGGCAGTCAAGCAAAAATTATCGTTTAAACAAAAACGTTCCATTCTATCTCTAGAATGGAACGTTTTTTATCATTTATCTCGCAATTAGAACATCGCATCTTGCATGTCGTACAACATAGCTAGTTACTGTTCCTACAAATAATTTGGCGATACGACCTTTTCCAGTCGCTCCCATTATAATAAGATCAATTTGCCAGTCTTTGACTAACTCTTCTGCGATTAACTTTTTGGCATTTCCAAATTTAACGTCTTTCTTTATCGTCAATTGTTCTCTTTCTGCGTGCTTTTCTAGAGCTGTGAATAAACCGTCTTTCTCTCGCTCAATTATTTCTGCTTCACCGGCGTCGCTTGTTGTGTCAACAATAGTTACTAGTCTTAGTTCTGCTTGGTTACGTTTTGCGATTTGAACAGCTTTCTTAAATGCATTAATCGATTGCTGCGACCCATCTACTGGTACCATAATCCTTGAATACTCTCGATCCATAACATCCAGCTCCTCTCAAAACAAAGAGACAATTCCGTCACCATAAGTCTACACTATTTTGCATAAAGATAAAACTTTAACGATGAAAATTATTCAATCATTTCAAAATCAATTTCGCCAAAAGCTTTAATATCTTTTTCCAAAACGGATTGAGATAATTCATGTCTTACTTTATGCACAGAGTTTGTTGTTTTCGCCGCGTTTACGACACCGGTCATAATCACATCGATGAGATTTTTTGTTTCCAGGTAGCGGTAAACCATCCCAGCAACAAGAGCTTCGTTCGTTCCCCATACATAGCCAGTTGATTCTTGGTTACGCAAGTCAAAACGAATCATGCCATGTTTTTTACTCGCATACTGAATATCTTTTCTGCCATTTGTAATAATGACGTGCTCTGCACCCATTTTCAAATAGCCGTTCAATGCTTCCTTTAAGGATTCTGTATCTTCAATTTTAATATCGAAGAATAATTCAGCTTCACCTTGAGTTGTAATGAACATTTGTGTTCCTTTTAGGCTATCAGGAATATTATGAGATTTCAAAGGAGAAACAGTCACCAAAGCGACTGGTGTTTTGTTCTTAATCGCCATTGCTAATAATATTTCAGTTGTTTCTTTTGGTAAGTTGGTATCAGCGATAATCGCCTTGGATTGCTTTAACAAAGTGGCACGTTTCATTAGCCAATTTGGCGTCATCTTGTCAAAAATATCCATTTCAGAAAGTCCGATGACCATTTCACCAGTTTTATCCTGGACTTCCATATACATCGCTGTTGCTTGTCCGGCAACTTCTTCAATTTCATTTAACTTTACAAATGGACGTATACTATCGCGGATAAATTGTGCTTCTTGATCATCACCTAACAGAGTTAACAAGACAACATCCTCTTGCAAGCGCCCTAAGTTCTCAGCAACGCTTAGCGCAACACCACCACTTGATCGTTGGGTGATTACTTCGTTTGACTCTCCCATCGTTAAATCATTTTCAATTAGATAACGACGGTCAACTGCTGCTGCCCCAATGCAAATAATTGGTCGCGTTTCATTGACGACATATGCTTTTCCTAATAAATAACCACGTCTGACTAATCCTGAAATCACGTTCGCAACTGCTGGACGAGATAACCCGATCTTATCCGCTAATGCTTGTTGTGAGATAAAAGGATCTTCTTTTATATAAGTAAATACCTTAGATTCTTTCTCATTCAATGCCATACCACATGTCCCCTTCATCTTAAATTGTCTTCCCACATAAACGTAATTAAAAAAGACAACTGTTTACTATTTTAACATTTTACTTTACGCCATTCTACATTCATTGGTCTTTTCTCATTTCTTGAACAGTTGTGAGGGTTTGGTGAATTTTAGCGAGTACAGTTTTGTTTACTTCTGGCTCTTTTTCTGCATAGTTTAATGCAAGTTCCAATTGTTTCTCACTTAATTCATAACGCTCCCAATTCAAATAATTCAGTCCATTTTCATAATGAGCCGCAGCAAAACCTAACATATCCATTGGTGCGTGTTGCTTACGATATAATAACTCTTCATTTACTAACAGAGCAGTGCCTTCATAGTCTTTCGTAATGCGACTTAATTGAACGAGTTGGTGTAACATTTCCAATTCAAATGGTATATTCTCGGCTTTTTGAGCATTTAAGCGACCTTCTTCAAAGCACCGTTTTGCTCCATCGTAGTTTTCTTGTCTACTGTAGTTTATTCCTAAACCATAAACGATTTGTTGATACAATTCATTTTCTTTATTATCCATTTGGTAAAGAGCTTCTAAAAATAAAATTTCTGCTCTTTCATAATGTTGTTTGTCATGGTGCGCTAACGCCTGATTAACTAGTTTTTTTAAGTTTTTCATCGTCATTCAACTCACCTTTAATCATTATTTGTTACTCATTATTTATTGTATCACGATGGTCGATTAAAGGAAACAAAGAGCTTAACAAATGTTTATTTATGTTCTTTTAGACTATTTTTTATCATCATACCTGTTGATAAAAAGATGGAAATAAGTCCTAATATGATGATGAATCGATTGATGATTATATCGTTTTTTACTTGCTGTGCAAGCTCTTCATCAGTAAATTTGAAGAAAATAGAAAGGAAAGCCTCAAGTTTACTATCTTCTTCTTCAGCTGAAAACCTTTGTTTATTTACATCTGTAACTACAGCTTCGACAGATGCCACTAAATGGTCAAATCTCATGTGTAAGGCAGTCCCATTATCTTCTACACGGCGAGCATGGACGATGATTCTCTCGTCATTGATCATGTAAGGGTGACAAGATAATAGAGTCATCCAATCTTCGCCCTGCTCAGCCATGAAATGTGATGCGTCGTCTGGAGAGATAATTTTAGTTTCAGTTACTTGATAGGTCAACACGCCTTTAGTACTCGTAATCGTAAATTGATCGCCTACTTTTAATAAATCAATATGACGAAAATAATT